>NZ_JBFUEB010000060.1:0-39724 GCF_056404395.1 Rhizobacter sp. P2_D12
GTCCACGACAGCCTTCAGCTGCTGCAACGCAGCATCGCGCGCCACGTCGGCGAGCGCGACCTGGCGCTGCAATCGGTGGGTGCCGAACGCGACCGGCTGGAGTCCGCCGTCCAGCAGCGCACCAGCGACCTGACGCGGCTGAACCGGGTGCTCGAATCGGCATCGCGGCTGTCGGCACGCCTGATCTACCTGCCGCCGGACGCCTACCCGACGGCGCTGCGCATGGCCCTCGGCGACATCGCCGCGCTGCTCGGCGCGCGCGGCTGCGCGCTGGCCGAACGCAACGACGGCCGGCGCTGGGCCTGGACCTTCACCAGCGGCGACGCCACGCGCCCGGCCGAAGGCGGCGAGCTGCCGCCGCTGTTCCCGGTCGATGGCTGGGAAACCCAGTGGTGCACCGAGAGCAGCGACTGCGCCGAGGCGCGCGCGCTGCTGCACGCCACCGGCGCCCGCGTGCTGCAGGCGTGCCGCCACGACGCCGCCGATGGCGGCCAGCTGCTGGCCTGCCTGGACCTGGCCGAGCCGGTGCACGAGCGCGAGATCGCGCTGATCGCCAAGCCGCTGTTCGGCGCGCTGGCCCGCTGGCGCGACCTGGCGCAGCTGGAACAGGCGCGGCGCGAACTGCTGCACCAGTCGCGCAGCGATGCCCTCACCGGCCTGGCCAACCGCCGCGCCTTCGACGAGCGCAAGCTCGAGGAAGTCCGCCGTGCGTGGCGCACCAACCGCCCGCTCAGCCTGGTGATGGTCGACATCGACTTCTTCAAGCGCTTCAACGACCGCTACGGCCACGCGGCGGGCGACGAATGCCTGTCGCGCGTGGCGCGTGCCATCGGTGCCGCCTTCGAGCGCGGCGGCGAATGCGCGGCACGCATCGGCGGCGAGGAGTTCGCGGTGCTGTTGCCCGACGTGTCGATGGCCGACGCCGAGCGCCGCTGCGAGCGCATCCGCCAGACCATCCGCCACATGGCGATCCCGCATGCCGATGCGCCGCTCGGCATCGTCAGCGTCAGCATGGGCATCTCGACGCTCGGCATGGGCGAGCGCACGCCGCCCGACATCGCCTTCGACCGCCTGATGAAGCGCGCCGACCTGGCGCTCTACGGCGCCAAGTCGGCCGGCCGCGACACGGTGGTGGCGCTGGTCTGAACTAGTGCACGGGCAGCCATGGCGCGATGAACGCGAGCAGCCGCTGCCGCGAGCGCTGCAGCGCCTCGGGGTTGCCGCCGACGTGCACGCCCTGGCCCGGGTGGCTGCCGTTCGGCACCTCCTTGCGCACGCGCACCGGCGCGTGCGAATCGAAGCCGTGCCAGGCCCCGTCATAGCCCTCGATCTGCACCAGCGGCACGCCCGGCGTCGCCGCCGCGGCGGCCTGTGCGGCCAGCGCATGGCAGGGCGCCGCCGGGGTCCAGTCGTCGGCCTCGCCGACCATCATCAGCAGCGGCGAGGCCGGGTCGTAGCCGCGCTGCAGGTCGGCCTCGCAGCCGGGGTAGAACGCGATCGCGAAGGCCGGTCGCACAGGTGCCTCGCGCACCTCGCCGTGGCGCCGGTTGGTGGCCGACAGCACCGTGCTGCCGCCGTTCGACCAGCCGACGAGGCCGAGCCGCTGCGCGTCGACGTCGGGCCGCTGCGCAAGCCAGTGCAGCGCTGCCAGCGCATCGAGCCGACGGTTCGCCTGCGTCACCTGGCGCGTGCCGACGCGCTGCGTGCACAGCTCTTTCTCGCCGCGCGGCGTCAGCGAATCCAGCACCAGCGCATGCATGCCCTGGCGGTTGAAGAGCTGCGCGTACTCGCGCATGCGCTCGCCCAGCTGCCCGTGGTGGTCGTACGGGCCGCTGCAGCCGTGCAGCAGTACCACGGCGGGGGCCTGCCGCGCAGGGGCGGCGAACCAGTAGCCCTTCAGCACCACGGCCGCTCCGGCACGGCGGTCGAAGCTGTCGAACGAGACCTCGGACTGCGCCTGCGCATCGCGCGCGAAGGCAGCGGCCAGCAGCAGGCCGGCGGCGATCCGGTGCCGCGGCCTCATGGCTTCATTCCGTCCGGCGCCGGGCCGGCCGCGGGCGGCAGCGGTGCGAAGTTCAGCGCCTGCGTCCCCGGCGCCGCGGTCAGCGTCGTGACGCCCGCGACGCCGAAATCCGCTGTACCGCCGACCCGCCGGTAGCGCCATTGCATCTGGCTGCGCCAGGCCCCGGCGCGCTCGAGGCTGCGCTCGCCCTGCAGCTGCACGCGCGCGCCCTTGCCGCCCAGTTCGCCCATCAGCTCGACCAGCGCCAGCCGCAGGCCCGGTCCCGAGGTGCGCTCGGCCCACACCATGCAGCGCGAACCGGCCGATGCGACCAGCAGCACGCGGCTGTCGCTGCCGGGCGCGGCCAGCACCGAGCCCGCTGCGCCGTCGAGCAGCCCGTCGGTCGAACCGCGCATCGGGTCGACCGGCGAGAAGCCCGCGCCGAGCGCCCAGTCGACCGCCGCCGCGGCCTGGCCCTCGGTCTGGATGCAGGCGTCGCGGAACAGCCGCGCCACGTTGCGCGGGTCGACCCACGGCGATCGCGCCGAGGCCTCGCCCTCACCCTCTGCGGGCGCCTGCGCCGCCGCCGGCAATGCCAGTGCGATGCCCAGAGCCCATCCGATGCCGATGACCATCCTCACGTCCGTCTCCTTCGCCGCGATGGCGCCGAAGACGGGATCGTCGCACAGCGGCGTGAAGGCGCGCTATGCCTCGGCATCGTCAGGGCCCGAATGGCGCCGCGTCAGCCGGATGTCGGTGTCGTGCTCCGCCGCGTCTTCGCTGCTGCGGGCGGACTCGACGTCGGTGATGCGCGCCGGCTGCGGCTGGCCCGAGCCGGCCTCGGCGAACGGCTCGTACAACAGGGCATTGACGCCGCCGACGATGAAGTCGGACGTCAGCTCCTGGAACTTCTCCGGCAGCTTCTTGCCGGTGACGCCGGTCAGCGCGATCGTGGTCGCCAGGATGCCGGTGCGCACCGCCCACGGGCCGAGCGCGCCGTTGGCCACGTAGCCGCCCTTCCAGCCTTCCGAATGGATGCCCAGTTCCAGCGTGTGCGGCTCGGTGTGGTTGCCGTCGGCCAGCACCTTCGAGCCCTCCGGGCGGCCGTCCAGCGGCGCCTGGTCGACGCCCTTGTCGAAGAACTTCGCGCGCAGCGCCGGGATCGACTGGAACATCAGGTCCTCGCCGATCTCGCCGAGCAGGTTGATGAACGCGCGCGCGCCGGCGTTGGCGAGCTGCTCCTTCACGCCGGTGCCGGCCTTGTAGGCGCCCGGTCCGGAAGGCGACGCGAGCTTGGACATGCACAGGTTCACGATGCCCTGGTCGAGCCCGTAGCCGAGCATCATCGCGCCCCAGCGCGTCCAGTCGGAATGCAGGCCCTCGGTGTTGGCGTTGTCGAGCCGGACGTTGGACTGCACCAGCAGGTCGCGCATCGCGGTGTAGGCGGTGAACGCCATGTGCAGCGACGCGTTGTCGGGCGCAGCGCCCGATTGCAGCTCGTAGGCCGTCGCGGCCAGTGCGGTGGCGGCCATGATCGCGCGCGAACGGCGGCTGACGGCGGTGGCGGTGCCCGCCTTCTCGTCGCGGTACGCGCCATAGGCGTGGGCCGCCAGCGCCGGGCCCAGGCCGAGCAGCGTGCCCGCCGTCGCCTTCCCGGCGGCGCTCACGTTGTAGTGCTGCAAGGCGGCTTCGAAGCCATGGCTGAGGAACTGGCGCGCGAAGGTCGGGATGCCGACCGACATGAAGTTGCGTGCCGTCACGTTGGCCACCGAGGCCGCGATCTTGGCGGGCTTGCTGGCGAAGTCGTTGTTGCGGCCGACGCGCAGCGCGAAGTCCTTCGCGGAAGCGAACACGCCCCTGGATGCCTCGGGGTGCAGCGCCATCAGCGCATGGCCCGCGAACGCCTCCTCGCTCACGCCATCGCGCCGGGCTCGCGTCATCGCGTCGTCCAGCGCTTCGACGTCGATCTCCTTGCGGACCTCATCGCGCGCCTTGAGCACATCGCCCTCGGTGGGGACGTGCGAAGGCTTGCGCCCGCCCAGCATGATCGCCGGCGACTCGGGGTTCTCGGGCAGCTTGGCCTTCCGGATCTCGCTCAGCGGCGTGGTCTCGAGCGGCACGGCGGGCTCGGGCTCGTCGCTCTTCGCGCTCGAATGCAAGGCGGCCAGCCTGGCGGCGGCCTCGCTGTCCGAGCGTCGCCGGACCGATGCCTGGCTGCCGATCGAGTTGGCGCGGCTGCGCGCCTTCGGCAGGCCGGCGTCCTCGGCGGTGATGTCGTGCGACGAACCGCTGCGGCTCGCCGTCGACGGCGCGGGCAGCGGCACGTTCGCCGGATTCGGCAGGCTCGACTGCGAACTCGTGCGGTGGATCGTGCTGGAGGGGACGGGGGGGAGCGCCATGGCGGAACCTCGATGGGGGGTCGTTGAAGTACCCGATCGATTCTTGCCATCCGGGCCGTGACGGCCGCATGACATGCGAAGCGGCGTCGCCGCCGGCGAAGCTCAGACCGCCGGCGTCGCTCCGCCCAGCGCCTTGCGCAGGCGCCCCGGCGCCATCCCGTACAGCTGCTGGAAGTGCCGGATGAAATGCGAGGCGTCCGAGAAGCCGCTCTCGCCGGCGATCGTGACCACCGGCAGGTCGGTCGTCGTCAGCAGGTAGCGCGCGTACTTGAGCCGCGCATTGCGGTAGTACTCCGACGGGCTCGCGCCGGTCTCGGCGAGGAACACGCGCTCCAGCTGCCGGCTGCTCGACCTGACCAGCCGCGCGATCACCGCGATCTCCAGCGGCGTCGTGATGTTCTTCTCCATCAGCACCACGGCCTCGCGCAGCTTCTCGTGCTCGCTCGATTCATAGCCCAGCGCATGCCGGCGCGCCACGTGGGTGGCGGTCTTCTCGGCGTTCACCGTCATCTGGTGCACCACCTTGGCCGCGCGGTCGGCGCCGCAGTGCACGCGCACCAGCTCGGCCGCCAGCTCGACGATCGAGATGCCGCCGGCGCAGGTGATGCGGTTCGATCCGATCGCATAGTGCGAGCGCGTCTCGAAGGCCAGTGCCGGGTGCATCGCCTGCCAGTCGTCGACGTGGAACGGGTGGATGCACGGCGCGTGGCCGTTCAGCAGGTCGAGCCGCGCCAGCACGAAGCTGCCGGTGCAGATGCCGATCAGCGGCAGCTGGGCCGCCGCCACCGAGCGCAGGAAGCTGACGTAGCGCGGGTCGGCACTGCCCAGCTGCGGCAGCAGGCCGCCGATGACAGCGACGTAGTCGTAGTCGAGTTCGGCCGACAGCGGCTGGTCCACCGGCACGCGCACGCCGCAGCTCGCGGTGACCGACTCGCCGGGGATGCCGAGGATGGCCCACGAGCAGCGGTTCTGCCGGCTCTGGTCGCCCAGGTCGGCGGCATGGCGCAGGCCGTCGCACAGGCCGGCCAGCGACAGCAGCGGAAACCCCGGCCACAGCAGGATGCCCACGCGCAGCTCGGCACTCGATGCCTGCTTGCGCCCCGGCCTTGGAGACGCGGAGAGCCCGGCCTGGTCCAGGCGCTCGACCAGCGAGCGCGATTCGTCGAGCGGCACCGTTTCGTTCAGGGTTTTCCCGGCATGTCGCATCCGTTCAATATAGCCGCACGCCCCTGCCATGCCCCGGCGGCGATCGTTCCTAGCATTCGCCTCCATGAACGACATCCTGCTGACGGTCAAGGGTTTGAAGAAGAGCTACGGCGCGACCGAGGTGTTGAAGGACATCTCGTTCCAGCTGCAGCGCGGTGAGACGCTGTCGCTGATCGGGCCCAGCGGCTCGGGCAAGTCGACCTGCCTGCGCTGCGTGAACTTCCTCGAGAAGCCGAGCGGCGGCGAGATCGTGCTCGAAGGCGAGCGCATCGGAACGGTGCGCACCGGCAACGGGCGCGAACGCATCATGAGCGACCGCGAGCTGGCACCGCAGCGCAGCGAGATCGGCATGGTGTTCCAGGGCTTCTACCTGTGGCCGCACTTGAACGTACGCGACAACGTCGCGCTGGCGTCGATCAAGGCCGGCGGCATGCCGCGCGCCGAGGCCTACGCGCTGGCCGAGCAGATGCTCGACAAGGTGCACCTGCGCCACAAGGCGGGCGAGTACCCCGAGCGGCTGTCCGGCGGCCAGCAGCAGCGCGTCGCGATCGCCCGCGCGCTGGCGCAGAAGCCGAAGCTGATCCTGTTCGACGAGCCGACCTCGGCGCTCGACCCCGAGCTGGTGGGCGAGGTGCTGGGCGTGATCCGCGAGCTGGCCGAGGAAGGCCGCTCGATGATCCTGGTGACGCACGAGATCCGCTTCGCCCGCGACGTGGCCGACCGCGTGATCTTCATGGACGGCGGCGTGATCGTCGAAGAGGGCCCGGCCGCCGACGTGATCAACCGGCCGTGCAAGGAGCGCACGCGCGCCTTCCTCGGCCAGGTCGGCGAAGCAGCCGGGCTGGCGGCGTGATGCCGGCCGCCCTCCCCGTCATCCTGCTGACGCTGCTCGAAGGCGCGGTCACGGCCGCGCAGGTGGCGCTCGGCGCGGCGCTGATCGCCTTCGTGCTCGGGCTGGCCCTCGCGCTGGTCGACGTCTTCAGCCGCTTCGCGCTGCTGCGCACCGCGATCGGCGCCTACGTCGAATGGATGCGCAACGTGCCGGCGCTCGCCCACCTGTTCGTGCTCTATTTCGGGCTCGCGTCGATCGGGCTGCGCTTCTCTCCGAAGGGCGCGGCCATCGTCGGGCTGGGCCTGGTCGGCGCCGCGGTGCTGTGCGACGTGTTCGGTGCCGGCATGCGCGCGCTGCACGTCGGCCAGCGCGAGGCGGCGCTCGCCTGCGGCCTGTCGCCGCTGCAGGCGCTGCGCTTCATCGTGCTGCCGCAGATGCTGCGGCTCACGCTGCCGGCGATCGGCAACTACGCGAGCCAGCTGATCAAGGACACCTCGATCGCGTCGGCCATCGCCGCGCCCGAGATCATGTTCTATGCGCGCAACCTGGTGACCTCCACCTTCCAGACGCCGCTGATCTATGCCAGCGCCGTGCTGCTGTACGCAAGCATCGTGTTCCCGGTCAGCTGGGCCTTCAACCGCATGGAACACCGACTGGGGGTGGGACGATGAGCGGCTTTTTCCAGGTCTACCGCGAGTACCTGCCGGAATGGTGGCCGCGGCTGATCGAGGCGGCGCGCGTCACCGCCGAGCTGTCCAGCTTCGGCTTCCTGCTGGCCCTCGTGCTGGCCGGCGTGCTGGTGGCGATGGCGCGCTCGCCCTGGCGGGCGCTGCGCTGGGCCTCCAACGCCATCGTGCAGTTCGTGCGCGCGGTGCCGCTGCTGGCGCTGCTGCTGGCGCTGTACTTCGGGCTGCCGGCCTTCGGGCTCACGCTGTCGGGCTACTGGGCCGGCATCCTGGGCCTGGGCCTGCAGGGCGCGGCCTACGTGGCCGAGGTGCTGCGCGGCGGGCTCGATTCGGTGCACCGCGGCCAGCGCGAGGCGGCGCTCGCCGCCGGCCTCACGCCGCGCCAGGTCTTCGCGAACGTGGTGCTGCCGCAGGCGCTGCGCGTGATGCTGCCGCCGCTGGTGAACTGCTACGTCTCGCTGCTCAAGGACAGCTCGCTGTGCGCGCTGATCGCGACCGACGAGCTGATGCTCGCTGCGCGGGCGATGTCCAGCGAGTACTTCCTGCCGCTGCACATCTTCGTGCTGGTCGGCCTGTTCTATTTCGCAATCGCGTTCCCGCTGTCGATGTTGTCCCGCCTGCTCGGCAGGCGGTTGTCGCGGGGGCGCCGCGCCCTGGGGATGACATGACGACACCGACCATCGACAACCTGGCCCATGCCTCGCTCGAAGCCACCGCCGCCGCGATCAGCGACGGCCAGATCACCAGCGAAGCGCTGGTCGACCACCAGCTGGCGCGCATCGCCCGCCTGGACCCGCAGCTGAAGGCCTTCGTCGAGGTCTATGCCGACGAGGCGCGCCAGGTGTCGCGCGCGCTCGACGACCTGCTGCGCGCCGGCATCCGCCTCGGGCCGCTGCACGGCGTCACGGTGGCCATCAAGGACCTGTTCGAGATCGAGGGCCGGCCGATCGGCGCCGGTTCGCGCGCGATGCCGGCCAAGGTGTCGGCCCACAACGCGACGGTGGTCGACCGGCTGCGCGCCGCCGGCGCGGTGATCCTGGGCAAGACGCAGACGGTGGAATTCGCGTTCGGCGGCTGGGGCACCAACGCGGTGATGGGCACGCCGTGGAACCCGTGGGACCTGCAGGTGCACCGCGTGCCGGGCGGCTCGAGCAGCGGCTCGTCGGTGGCGGTGGCCGCCGGCATGGCCTGCGCGGCGCTGGGCACCGACACCGGCGGCTCGGTGCGCATCCCGGCCGGGCTGTGCGGGCTGGTCGGGCTGAAGACGACCCACGGGCTGGTCAGCCGGCACGGGCTGGTCGAGCTGTGCCCGACGCACGACACCGTCGGGCCGATCACGCGCACCGTGCGCGACGCGGCCCTGCTGCTGGACGCGATCGCCGGGCCGGACCCGCGCGACCCGGTGAGCGCCGATGCGCCGGTGCGCCGCGTGATCGGCAGCATCGAGCACGGCGTGGCCGGCACCCGGGTGTGGGTGCTGCCGGCCTCGGAGCGGCATTCGATCGAATCGGACGTGCTGGCGCTGTACGACCGGGCGTTGGCGACGCTGTCCGGGCTCGGCATGCAGCTGGTGGAACGCGCGCTGCCGCAGAGCCTGACCGAGTCGATGCGCATCGCCGGCAAGCTGATGAGCGCCGAGGGCTATGCCAACCTGGGCGAGCTGTTCGAGCAGGACCTGGTGTTCGACCCCCATGTGCGGCGCCGCATCCTGGCCGGCAAGGACATCGACGCCGCGCAGTACATCGAGCTGCTGAAGATGCGCGACAAGGCCCGCAACGCGATGCTCGACGCGATGGAGGGCGTGGACGTGTGCTTCATGCCGACCAACTCGATCACCGCCATCCCGGTGCAGGAGGTGGACGAGCTGTCGACGCCGCTGTCGCGCTTCGGCCGCTTCGTGAACCTGCTGGACCTGTGCTCGATCGCGGTGCAGGCCGGTTTGTCGGGCCAGGGGCTGCCGGTGTCGGTGCAGTTCGTCGGCCGGCCGATGGCCGAGCCGCTGATCCTGCGCATCGCCCATGCGTTCGAGAAGGCGACCCCGTGGCACCAGGCGGTGCCGCGCGGGCTGGATTGACCCAACCCCCAAAGACATGCTTCACATCACCGATTCCCAAGTCGCCGAGCTGCTGGATTTCCGCGGCGTCGCCAACATCCTGGCGCAGGCCTTCCAGGACCTGGCCGACGGCCGGGCCGCGGTGCACGGCCGGCAGCGCACCGATTGCGCCGGCGTGCGGCTGAGCACCATGGGCGGCGTCTGGGCCGCGCGCGCGGTGGCCGGCGTCAAGGTCTACCCGACGGTGGCCGGGCAGTTCAGCTTCTCGGTGATCCTGTTCGACCTGGCCACCAACACGCCGGTGGCGGTGCTCGACGGCAACGAGCTGACGCGCTTTCGCACCGCGGCGATCACGCGCCTGGTGGCGTCCAAGGCCGCCCGGCCGGATGCCCGCAAGCTGGCGCTGTTCGGCGCCGGGCTGCAGGGCCGCTCGCAGGCGCAGGCGCTGTGCGAGGTGTTCCGCTTCGACGAGATCTGCGTCGTCGACCCGCGGGCCGACGCGGCCTGGTGCGAGCGGCTGCAGGCCGACAGCGGCGCGCGCGTGCGCACCACCACCGCCGAGCGCGCGGTGCGCGAGGCCGACATCGTGGTCACCGCGACGCGCTGCGCCGAGCCGGTGTTCAACGGCGAGTGGCTCGCGCCCGGCGCCTTCGTGGCCGCCATCGGCACCAGCACGCCGAAGGGCCGCGAACTGGACGACACGACAATGTCGCGCGCCGCGCGCATCGTCGTCGAATGGAAGCAGCAAAGCCTGGTCGAGGCTGGCGAGATCGTGCTGTGGAACCAGCGCCACCAGACGGAGAAATACGTCGAGCTGCCGCAGCTGTTCAGCGGCGAGGCGCCGTGGCAGTTGCCGCAGACCGGCATCACGGTGTTCAAGTCGGTCGGCGTCGGCCTGTCGGACGTCGCGACCGCGCAGCTCGCGCTGTCGCGCGCGCGTGGAGGCTGGATGCTGGCGGCCGACGAGCATGCGGCATGAGGGTCTGCGTCATCGGGGCCGGCATCGTCGGCTGCGCCAGCGCATACCAGCTGGCCCGCGCCGGCTTCGACGTGCAACTGCTCGACGCGGCGCCCGAACCGGGCACGCAGACCAGCTTCGCCAACGGCGCCCAGCTGAGCTACAGCTACGTCGAGCCGTTCGCGTCGCCGGGCACGCTGCGCTCGCTGCCGAAGATGCTGTTGTCGGCGGATTCGCCGGTGAAGTTCAGGCTGCGCGCCGACTGGCGGCAATGGGCCTGGGGCCTGAGCTTCCTGGGCGCGTGCCGGCGCGACACCGCACTGCGCGGCACGGCCACGCTGCTCGGCCTGGCGCAGCGCAGCCGCCAGGTGCTGGACGGCTGGATGCGCGACGAGCACTGGTCGTTCTCGTTCGCGCAGAACGGCAAGCTGGTGCTGTGCCCGGACGCGGCGACACTGCAGCGGCAACGCGCGCAGGTCGAGGTGCAGGCGGCGCTCGGCTGCCGGCAGGAGCTGCTGTCGCCTGACGAATGCCGTGCGCGCGAACCGGCGCTCGGCGCCGCGCTGGACGGCATCGCCGGCGGCATCTGGACGGCGGACGAATGCGTCGCCGATCCGTACCTGCTGTGCCGCGAGCTCGTGGCCGGCTTGCGGCGGCGCGGCGGCCGCGTGTCGTTCGACACCGCGGTCGACGGCTTCGTGCGCGAGGGGCGGCGCTTCACCGCGGCACGGACGACGCGCGGCGAGATCGCGGCCGATGCCTTCGTGCTGGCGGCAGGCCCGCATGCGGCGGCGCTTGCGTCGGGCTTCGGCGTGCACCTGCCGGTCTACCCGGTCAAGGGCTACAGCATCACGCTGCCGTTTCGCGGCAGCGCGCGGCCGGCGGCCAGCGTGACGCACCTCGGGCGCAAGACGGTGTTCGCGCCGCTGGGCGACCGCCTGCGCGTCGCGGCGATGGCCGAGATCACCGGCTACGACCTGGCGGTGCCGGCCTCGCGCGTGCAGGCGATGCTCGACAGCGTGGAGGCGGTGTACCCGGGCCTGTGCGAGCTCGACGACCCGCAGGCCTGGGCCGGGCTGCGCCCCGCGACGCCCGATTCGGTGCCGATCATCGGGCCTGTGCCGGGCAGCAACATGTTCATCAACGCGGGCCAGGGGGCGCTCGGGCTCACGCTGGCGGCGGGCAGCGCGCAGCAGTTGTCGGACCAGTTGCGGCAGCGTTTCGCACGCACCGATTCGAGGCCCTGAGGACTTTCCCGGCATGTCGCAAACGTGCCATTGCGCTGTCAGCGCCTGCCATCCGCCACGCGGTGTCGTCCCTATATTCGCTGCCGTTCTACGCACAGAACGTCAACACTTTCAGGAGTTCCCCATGTTGAACGGACGCATTCGAATCGCTGCCCTGCTGGCCACGCTGCTGGGCGCCTTCACCGCCGCGGCATCGGTGGCCGCGCAAACGGTCGAGACCCTCGAGAAGGGATCGCTGACCATCGCCTTCACCGGCGACATGCCCGGCACCGGCTACCAGGACGGCAAGATGGTGGGCTACGACGGCGAGATCCTGCAGCGCATCAGCGAGGCGGCGAAGCTGAAGGTCAAGCCGGCGCTGATGGAGTGGTCGGGCACGATCGCCTCGGTGCAGTCGAAGCGGGTCGACGTGATGGCCGGCACCATGGGCTGGACCGAGCAGCGCTCGAAGATCATGACGCTGAGCGACCCGATCCACTACTTCAAGAACGGCATCACGCAGGCCGACAAGAACAACTGGAGCCGCCTGAAGGACCTGGAAGGCAGGAAGGTCGGCACCATCACCGGCTTCTCGTTCATCCCCGAGCTGCGCAAGATCGGCGGCCTGCAGCTGTCGCTGTACGACACCTCCGACGCCGCGGTGCGCGACCTGATGGCCGGCCGCATCGACGCCGTCATCGGCGACCCGCCGGTGATGCAGTACGCGATCTCGCGCAACCCGCAGTGGCACATCAGGTTCAATGCCTTCACCGACGCATCGCCCGACTTCCCGCTGCTGACCGGGCTGGGCCAGGTGGTGTTCGGCCTGAACAAGGACAACCCGGAGCTCGCCAAGGCGGTCAACGCCGAGATCGCGAAGCTGTGGCAGAACTGCGAGCTGCGCAACATCGGCAAGACCTACGGCCTGGTGCAGGACGTGTGGTACGTGCCGGCCGGTGCGAACCTGCGCGCCGGCGTCGACCGCCCGGCCGACTGGAAGCTGCCCAGCTGCAAGCCGGCAGGCTGACACAGGGCCCCCCAGTCGTCGCTCCGCTCCTCCTGCCCCCGAGGGGCGCCTCCCGGCGGCCCGGCGAAGCCGGTTCCGCGGGAGTGGCTTGAAGGGTACTTCGCTTGTGCGGTCGGCACGGTCTTCGGGCGGACATACCGCGGTTCGGTTGCCGGTTCGCACCGGCAGCGTGCGGCACGCACACTCGCTTCACACCACGAACTGCCCCACCTGCCATCGTGAAGACCATGCCCACGTCGACCCCCTCCCTGCCTGCCGGCGAGTTCCTGTCCGAGATGTCGCTGCTGATGGGACTGCCGCAAGGCGGTGCCACGGCGCTGCAGGACAGCGGGGCCTTCTGGGGCCCCGGCGGCCTGCTGTGCCGGCTGCAGATGCAGCAGGACGGCGCCGTCACCGCCGTGCGGCCGCAGGTGCTGCTGCCGATGCTGGCGCGCGAACTGGGCGGCTGGCGCGTCGAGCAGATGATGGCGATGCAGCAGGCCGTGCTGCTCGAGTACGGCTGGATGCTCGGGCTGTCGTCCGAGGGCATGCTGCAGCTGAGCCCGATGAAGTGGATCGAGCAGCCGAGCGACGCCGTCGCGGCCCTCGACCTCGGCCATGCGGTGGGCATGCAGGCGCTGGAAACCTTGTTCGTCGAGGACGAGGACGACGGCGACGACGACCTCTCGCCGCCGGTGCGCCCGACGCTGCAGTGAACCCGGGCGCGACACCAACGCCGCGCCAGCAATGAACTAGCGCCGCACCAGCGCGCGCTCCAGCGCCAGCAGGAAGGCCTCGCGCTCGATCTCGTCGTCGATGTGCCGGCCCATCAGCCGGTAGAACTCGTCTCGCGACGACGCCCGCGCCCCTGCGCGCGACACGATCACCCGCGCGATCGGCCCCAGGTGCCGGGCCAGCGTCTGTTCGGCCACGCGCATCACCTGGTCGTCGACCAGCGTGTCGTCGCTCGCGCGCGGACGCGCCGCCACCGCCGCGCCGCCCGACCCGAGCGTGCCGAACGCGCTGGGCCGGGTGCGCGTGCGCTGCAGGAACTGGTCGCGCCCGGCTTCGGAGTCGATCTGCTCGGCCAGCCTCAGGCGCAGTGCATCGAGGTCGGTGGTCGAACGGGAGGCGCGCCGCACCAGCACGCGCGCCAGCGGGCCCACGCTGTGCGCCAGTTCCGATTCGAGCATCTGCAGCGTCTGCGCATGCCATTGCGACGGCGCGGGCAGCGTCGGCTGCGACGGGGCTTCGTCCAGGCCGGCGAAGCCGGTGCCGGCCTCGACCGAGCTGGCGAATGCAGGCAGCCCCAGCGCCGGGCTCGCCTGCGCGGTCAACGCCTGCTTGAACTCGAGCGCGGTCGCGAAGCGGTCATCGGGGCGCTTGGCCATCGCCTTCGCCACCAGCGGATCGAACCAGGCCGGCCGCTGGCTGCCGTGCACGCGCGACGGCGGCAGCGGGTCGCTGCTGAGCGTCTGGAACATCACGTTCTCGTTGCTGCCGACGAAGGGCGGACGGCGCGCCAGCAGCGTGTAGAGCAGCACGCCGGCGGCGAAGACGTCGACGCGCCGGTCGACCTGTTCGCCGGCGTATTGCTCGGGCGCCATGTGGCCGGGCGTCCCGATCGTGGAACTGACCTGGGTCAGGCCCATCGTCGCGATGCGCGCGATGCCGAAATCGGCGATCTTCAAGCGCCCGTCGTTGGTCCACAGCAGGTTGGCTGGCTTGATGTCGCGGTGCCACACGCCCTGCTCGTGCGCATAGTGCAGGCCGTCGAGCAGCTGGCACATCAGCGCGACGATGTCGAGGTCTTCGAAGCGCATGCCGCGGCGCAGCGGCTCCTTCAGCGTCGACCCCTGCACGTACTCCATCACGATGTAGGGCTCGTGCTCGTGCTCGCCGTAGTCGTGCACCGCGACGATGTTGTGGTGCATCAGGCGCGCGGCCGCCTGGGCTTCGTTGCGAAAGCGCGCGAGCAACGCGGCGCCGCCCGGATCGCCCAGCGGGCGGCGCAGCGTCTTGATCGCGACGGTGCGTCGCAGCACGGTGTCGGTGGCCTTGTAGACCACGCCCATGGCGCCTTCGCCGATGACCTGGTTGATCGTGTACTTGGACAGCTGCGTCGGATGCATCAGATGGCGCCTCCCCAGACGCTGTGCTTGATGACTCTTTCTCGGAGCTTACCCGGGAATCTGCGCAGGCGACTGCGGGGTGCAGCAAGACCCCGGATTGGCATCCGGGCTGCATGACGCCCCCTCGCCAGGCTTGGGGCGGCCCGCACATCCCGCCGATGCTTGTCGCCCCACCTTTCAGCCAGCTGACGAATGCCCGTTCGCAAGCGCTTTCACATTCCCTTCGCGAACGCGTGCTGCGCTTCGGGTTTGCACCCGCCCGGGGCGGTTGCGGTCTCTAACCTTGCAGCCATGCAGTCGACGCCCTGAACCGGCAACGACAGCCAACGAAACCGGACCGAAGCCGTGCGAATCCTGACCACCCTGATTGCCGCCGCCGTACTCGCCAGCACGCAGCCCGCCGCTGCCGCCAGCGCGACGCCGTTCTCCGGCAAGCGCTTCGTCTACCGCGCCGACGGCAAGAAGCTCTCCGACGTGCTGCAGGACTTCGCGTCCAGCCAGGACATGCCGATCGTCGTCGACTCCGGCGTCGACGGCACCGTCAACGCCAACTTCAACACCCGCCCCGAAGACTTCCTGAACGCGATGACCCGCACCTACGGCGTCATCTGGTACTTCGACGGCACCACGCTGTTCATCTATCCGTCCCGCGCCATGCAGAGCCGCGTGTTCCGCATGCGCGGCTACGACCGCCAACAGGTGCGCCAGATGCTCGGTTCGCTGGGCCTGGGCGATGCCCGTTTCCCGCTGCGCTTCGACGACCGCCAGCAGACCCTGCTCGCCTACGGCCCGCCGCGCCACATCGAACTCGTGTCGACCGTGCTCGAACAGCTCGAACGCGACGGCCACGACCGCGTCGGCAAGTCGATCCAGGTGTTCCCGCTGCGCTTCGCGACCGCCGGCGACCGCGTGTTCGGCAACGTCAAGGTGCCCGGCCTGGCCAGCACGCTGAACAGCCTGTTCTCCAGCAACGGCGGCGGCAGCGGCGCCAATGCCGGCGCGCAGGCCCTGAAGGGCACCGTCAACGGCATGGTCGGCCGCGCCGACAAGGCACGCGCCGCGCAAGCCACCTACGGCATGAAGCTGCCCGAGAACCCGGGCGGCAACAGCGCCGGCAAGCGCGACGACGAGCTGCGTGCCAACCAGCTCAGCGCCGCCGACCCGGTGAGCCCGGTCGAGGCCGAGCGCCCGTTCTTCCAGGCCGAGGAAGCCACCAACGCCATCATCGTGCGCGGCCTGCCCGACCGCATGCGCGAGTACGAGACGCTGATCCGCCAGCTCGACATCGCGCAGGACCTGGTCGAGATCGAGGCGTCGATCATCGACGTCAGCAGCGATGCCTTCGAATCGCTGGGTGTCGACTGGACCTTCAGCAAGGATGGCGTGACCCGCCTGACGGTGTCGCCCGGATCGCCCGGCTCGCAGCCCGGCAGCGCCGGCAGCAACACGCTGGCCGGCACCAACATCACGACGCTCGTCGGCAACGCCGGGCAGCAGTTGCTGGCCCGCATCCGCGCCCTCGAGGGCAGCGGCAAGGCCAACATCCTGGCGCGCCCCAAGGTGCTGGGGGCCGTCAACCGCACCGCCAGCATGACCGACAAGCGCGTCGCGTCGGTCAAGGTCGCCGGCAACCTGGATGCCAACCTGTTCACCGTCGAGGCCGGCACCACGCTGCAGGTGACACCGCAGATCGTCAACTACCAGGACCACCGCGAGGTGCGGCTGTCGCTGTCGATCCAGGACGGCAACTTCGAGGGCACGGTCGTCGATTCGGTGCCCATCGTCAAGCAGACCGAGATCAACACCGAGGCCACCGTGCGCGAAGGCGAGAGCCTGCTGATCGGCGGCATCTCGGTCGAGAGCAACAGCCGCAGCCGCAGCGGCGTGCCGGGCCTGTCGCGCATCCCGCTGCTCGGCGCCGCCTTCCGTCACGACGAGAAAGCCAACTACCGCAGCGAGCGCCTGTTCCTGCTGACGCCGAAGGTGATCTCGGTCGGACGCGTCGCGGCGGTGCGCAATCCGGAGCCGGCACCGGTTCCAGCCCCCACGCCGTCACCGGCCCCGGCCGTGCCCGTCCCCGGCCTGCCGCTGCCGCCCACCACGCCGCCGGCACCGCCCGCCTCGTCGACGCCGCGCACCGGCAGCACGCAACGCGGCTTCGCCGGGCCGACCACGCTGGCCGCGCTGACCACCTACGGGGCGCTGTCGCCCGGCTACGTGGTGCCGACGCTGAAGCCGCTGCTGACGGCCCGCGCCGCGCTGCTGCCGAACAGCCCGGCACCGGCCGGCACCGCAGGCGCCGCCAGCACGACGAAACCTGCCACCGCGCCCGCCAAGCCCGGCTGCGCCGCCAAGGCCCTCGGCCTGGCCACCGGCTGCGACACCAAGGGAGCCCGCTGACATGACAAGCACACGCCTTCGCATCCTGAACGGCACCCACGCCGGTGCCTTCCTGGACCTCGGCCCCGGAACCTACTCGATCGGACATGCAGATGATTGCGACGTATCCATCGCCGACTGGCATTTCGAGACCCTTTCGCTGCGCATCGGCACCGACGCCGTCGCGCAGGTCGAATGGACCCGCGGCAGCCCGCAACGCCTGCGCTTCGACGACTTCGTGCCGGTCGATTTCGACGGTATCAGCGTCTGCACCGGCCCCAGCGATGCCCAGTGGCCCGGCGATGCCGCGCTCGTGGCCGCAACCCGTGCCGTCGCGCCGTCGGGCAGCCTGGCTGCCGTCGGGCAGCGGCTGGTGGCCCGCCCGGCCCGTGCCGTACCCGGCGCTGTCGCGGTGATCGTCGCGCTGGCCTCGGCCGGCTGGCTGATGTCGGCCAGCTCGAAGACCGCCGACGTCCCCGGCCCGACGCTGGAGATGAGCCGCGACACGCTGCAGCGGGCGCTCGACGGCGTGGCCGCCGGCCGGCTGCAGGTGCGCATCGCGCAGGGCACGCTGAGCGTCGACGGCCTGATCGACAACGCCGAGCAGGCGCGTGCGGTCGGCGCCGCGATCAAGGCCGCGCCGCTGCCCTTCGCGCTGCAGCAGCACGTGTCGGTCGCGAGCGACGTCGCCGAGGCCATCCGCAATGCGGTCGGCCTGCCCGGCGCGCAGATCGCCTACCGCGGCGCGGGCGTCTTCAGCTACGCGGCGCGTGCCACCGACGTGGCCGCCACGCAGGCCGCGCTCGATCGCGTCACCGCCGACCTGTCGCCTGTCGTCAAGCGCATCGACGCGGTGCTCGAGGAGCCCGCGGCACCGCAACCGCCGGGGCCGGCCGTGCTGTCGTCCCTGTCCACCGACGGCGTGTCGGTGATGGAAACCCGCGACGGCGTGAAGCACATGGTGCTCACCGTCGCCCCCGATGCGGTGCTGGCCGATGGCCGCACCGCCCACCTTGAAGGAGCCCACTGATGAGCCTCGCCCTCACCCCGCCGTCCGCCGAGCTGCTGTCCGACCTCGACAAGCTCGAAGCCACCGTGCACGGCGACAGCACCGGGGACAAGACGCGCCGCCTCGCCAAGTACTTCGCGCAGGCCGAGACGCTGAGCCAGCAGGCGCAGCTGCGAGCGACCGACTTCGAGGAGAAGACCTTCGCCGCGCTGGTCGGCGATGCCTTCGCCGCGTCGCGCCGCATCGTGCTGCTGGCCTGGCAGAAGCACCACGGCCGCGAACTGACCACCTGATTCGAAAGAGCTTCGCAACCCGCTCTCGAAAGCGGACCTCGCGCGAGGTCCGGAAAGAGGTTGCATCTTGTCCATCCACTTCCATTGAAAGGAAACACCATGCCCATTCCCTTCCTCGCCTCCGCAGGTTCCATGGCCACCAAGCTCCTCGGTGGCGGCAGCAACATCCTCGGCAAGGGCGGCGCGACCGCCTCCAACATCGACCACGCCGCCGGCGGCGGTGCCTCGTCCGGCATGCTGGGTGCACAAGCCGGCGCGGCGGCCGAAGGCGCCGGCAACACGCTGAGCTCGCTCGGCAAGAGCGACGTCAACGCCACGCAGAAGTCGCTCGGCGACGCCGTCTCCGACGCGCAGGCGATGACCGAGATGCAGATGCAGGCCAGCTCGGCCATGGCCAAGATGAACATGATGGCTTCGATCAACGACGGCCTGAACAGCGTCATGAAGAAGGCCGGCGAGTCGTTCAAGTCGGCCGCGCAGTAAGCGCATTCATGGCGGACCGACCGTCCGCCCTTTTTCTGCAGTACCCCCGGGGCATCGGGTCGGCGATGCCACCTTCGAATTCACCTTGATCCCGCATGAAGGAACCCACCATGCCCGCTCCCAAGCTGCCGAAGTGGCAAACCGATCTGTTCGCCGCGGTGTACTCGCTGGCGACCGACGTCGCGCCGCGCGCCGACGTGGCCGCGGTGCTGCGGCTGATGGCCGCCGTGCACCCGAACCTGCCGCAGTTGGTGGCCGCCGAAGCCCGGCTGCTGATCCATGCCGGCGACCTGTCCGGCGCACGCGCCCTGCTCGACCGCGGCGAAGCGGCGCATCCGTCCAACGCGGTGATCAAGGCCATGCTGTCGTTCTGCCTGTTCGTGCAGCAGGACGGCCTGTGGGAGGCCTATGCCGAGGAAGCGCTCGCGCTGCCGCACGATGCCGCGGCGCGCGGCATCATCGATGCGCTGGAGACGGCGTCCGGCCAGCAGGTGCGCGTGCGTGCCGCCGATGCGCCGGCGCAGTCCGGCAGCCACCTGTCGATGGTGCCCCCGATGGGCATGGCCTGCTGAGCGAGGACGCCGCCATGATGAACGCCATCGCTTCCATCGGTCCCGTCGACCAGGCGCTGAAGGCCCTGGCCAGCCACGCGACGCAAGGCGCCGGCCCCGGCGCGGCCGTGCCGCCGGCCCAGGCCTCGGTCACGCCCGAGATGCAGCAGAACTTCCAGGCGCTGATGCAGCGCAACACCGACCACGCCGCGGCATCGGTCAGCCATCCCGGCAACGTGATCACCAACGTGATCGAGCGCCAGCAGGGCGACCTGCAGCGCGTCGAAGGCCAGGTGCAGGGCTTCCTCGATGCGGCGCCCGGCATGGGCGCCTCCGAGGTGGTCGCCGCGTCGATGGCCGTCAGCCGCAACGTCGCGGTGACCAACCTGAAGCTGCAGATCGCGACCTCGATCACGCAGGGCTCGAACAAGAGCCTGCAGACCCTGTTGAAGAACCAATAGCCCCCAGCCCACCGATCCATCCGAAGGAGTCCACCGTGCCGCACCGTCCCCTCCCCCTGCTGCTCGCCGCCTGCGTGCTCGCGCTGGCCGGCTGCAAGCAGGACCTCTACACCAGGCTGAGCGAGGCCGACGCCAACGACATGCTGGGCGTGCTGCTGATGGCCCGGCTCGACGCCGCCAAGTCCAGCCCCGACGGCAAGACCTGGAACGTCGCGGTCGAGACCGACCACATGGGCCGCGCGCTCGCCGTGCTGCGCGCCAACGGCCTGCCGGCCGAGCGCCGCGCCAACCTGGGCGACATGTTCAAGAAGGACGGCCTGATCTCCACGCCGACCGAGGAACGCGTTCGCTTCATCTACGGCGTGTCGCAGGAACTCGAGAAGACGCTGTCGAGCATCGACGGCGTGGTGTCGGCCCGCGTGCACGTGGTGCTGCCGAACAACGACCCGCTGGCCGAGCACGTGAAGCCGTCGAGCGCGTCGGTCTTCATCAAGCACCGCAGCGAATCGAACGTCGCGACACTGGTGCCGACGGTGAAGAACCTGGTGGTGCGCAGCGTCGAGGGCCTGGCCTACGAGAACGTCAACGTGACCCTGGTCGCGGCGGCGGCGCTGCCCGAGGCCACCACCGCGGCACTCGCCGAGCGCAGCGGCCTGTCGCCGGTGCTGGCCATCGGCCTGCTGCTGCTGGTCGCGGCACTCGGCGGCGGCGGGTACGTCGGCGCCAGGCGCTTCGGGCTGTTGAAGCCGCGCACCCCGGCCGAAGCGGCCGCCGGAGCCGCCTGATGAACGCGCTGCCCGCGTCCGCCGAACCCGTGCCGCTGCTGCGCCACCTGATGGCGACGGCGCGCGCGAAATCGGACGACCTCGTGTCGCAGCTGCACCCGGCCTGGGTGCAGGCCGCCTGGCAGCGCATCGGCTACGACGCCGCGCCGGCCGCCGCCACGGGCCCGCGCTGCAGTGCCGCGCTGGCCGCGGTGTACGGATTGCGCTGGGCCTCGCTGGCGGCCTTCCGCCAGCGCGCCCACCGGATCGCGCTGCTGCCTCGCGACCGCTTGCTGCGCGTGCTGGCGGCGATCGGCCTGCATGCCGAGCGCGAACGCGTGCGGCGCAGCATCGTGCGTTCGACGCGGCTGGCGATCATCGAGCGCATCGGCGAGCCCGCCTACGACGAACTGCTCGCCGCGCCGGCCGGCGCGCCAGGCCAGGGCGGCCCGCTGTCGGTCGCCGAGCTCGACCTGGAGCGCCTGGCCGCCGCCGGCTGCGCGCACCTGGGCGCGCGCCGCGAATGGCACTGYCGCGATTCGCTGGCCTGGGTGCGGCTGGCGCTCGCGCCGGGCAGCACGCCGGCCTCCCCTTCCCCCAGCGCGGCGGTGCACGACACCGAATCGCCGCTGGCCCGTCTTCCCCACTACTTTCCGGAGCATGCATGGCTGTTTGGCTCACCCATGGACCGTGCACTGTCGGCCTAGACGACGGCGTGCTGCGCGCGCAGGACCACGCGCGGCTCGCCTCGGCGGCTGAAGTCGCGGACGCGATCGACGCCGAGCGCGAGCGCGTGCTCGCCGAGGCACAGGCGCAGGCCGACGCACTGCTGGCCGACGCGCAGACCCAGGCCGACGCACTGATCGCGCAGGCGCAAGCGCAGTTCGACGGCGCGTGGCAGCAGGGCTTCGACCAGGGCATGCAGGATGCCGCCGCGCACTGGGCGGCGCAGCAGCTGCAGGCGGCCGAGGCGCGCCGGCGCAGCCTGGTGYGGCAGAGCGAGCGGCTGTCGGGCATCGTCTCGATGGCGGTGGAGCGCGTGATCGAGCAGGAGGACCGCAGCGCGCTGTTCCGCCGCTCGCTGCGCACCATCACCCGGCTGGTGAAGGATGCGCCGATGCTGACGCTGCGCGTGCCCGAGGCCGACCGCGACAGCGCGCAACGCGCCGTCGACGAGGCGCTGGCGCAGGCCGGCACCGCGCTGTCGATCGAGGTCGTCACCGACCCGCAGATGCCCGAGGGCGCCTGCCGCTTCGAATCCGACGGCGGCGTGATCGACGCCGGGCTGGACACGCAGCTGGCGGCGATCCGCCGTGCGGTCGAGCGCGCGGCGCGGCAGATGGCGCAGGAGGACGTCGGCGAAGGCGACGACGCTGACGCCGCGGATGACGCGGCGGACGACGCCGACGTCGAGGCGGACACCGAGGCCGACACCCCCCACCTGGAAGCCGCCTGACCATGGACACCAGCTTCCAACGTTTCGTCAGCACGCTCGAGCAGGAGCTGGCGCACGAGGACGTGCTGTCCCGCACCGGCCGCGTGACCGAGGTGGTCGGCACGCTGATCCGGGCCAGCGGCCTGGACGCCAAGGTCGGCGAGCTGTGCGAGCTGCGCGACACGCGCGGGCGGATGCTGCAGCGCGCCGAGGTGGTCGGCTTCGGCAAGCACGGCGCGATCCTGTCGCCGTTCGGCTCGCTGGGCGGCGTGTCCGAGGGCACGCAGGTGGTCGGCACCGGCCGGCCGCTGTCGGTGCGCGTCGGCCCGCAGCTGCTGGGCCGCGTGATCAGCGGCCTGGGCGACCCGATCGACGGGCTCGGCCCGCTGCAGGGCGACGAGGAACGGCCGGTGTTCGCCGACCCGCCCGACCCGATGAGCCGCGCGATGATCGAGCACCCGCTGCCCACCGGCGTCAAGATCATCGACGGGCTGATGACGCTGGGCGAAGGCCAGCGCATGGGCATCTTCGCGCCGGCCGGCGTCGGCAAGAGCACGCTGATGGGCATGCTGGCGCGTGGCGCGCAATGCGACGTCAGCGTGATCGCGCTGATCGGCGAACGCGGCCGCGAGGTGCGCGAGTTCATCGAGTTCATCCTCGGGCCCGAGGGCATGGCGCGCTCGGTGGTGGTGTGCGCCACCTCCGACCGCTCGAGCATCGAGCGCGCAAAGGCCGCCTACGTGGCCACCGCGGTGGCCGAGTACTACCGCGACCAGGGCCAGCGCGTGCTGCTGATGATGGATTCGCTGACGCGCTTTGCGCGGGCGCAGCGCGAGATCGGCCTGGCTGCGGGCGAGCCGCCGGCGCGGCGCGGCTTCCCGCCGTCGGTGTTCGCCGAGCTGCCGCGGCTGCTCGAGCGCACCGGCATGGGCGCGGTCGGCTCGATCACCGCGCTGTACACCGTGCTGGCCGAGGACGAGAGCGGCGGCGACCCGATCGCCGAAGAGGTGCGCGGCATCCTGGACGGCCACATGATCCTGTCGCGCAAGATCGCGGCGAAGAACCAGTACCCGGCGATCGACGTGCTGGGCAGCCTGTCGCGCGTGATGTCGCAGATCGTGCCGGCCGAACACGCCGAGGCGGCCGGCCAGCTGCGCAACCTGATGGCCAAGTACGACGAGGTCGAGATGCTGTTGCAGGTGGGCGAGTACCAGGCCGGCAACGACCCGGTGGCCGACCTGGCGATCGAACGCGTCGGCGAGATCCGTGCCTTCCTGAACCAGAAGACCAGCGACCTGATGCCGTACGAGGACATCCTCGGGCAGCTGGGCGAGGTGGTGCGGTGAGCGCGCCGGTGAAGGCCCTGCGCACGCTGGTCAAGGTGCGCAAGCGCCAGGGCGAGCGGCTGGAGGCCGAGCTCGTGGCCGCGCGCAAGCAGCTGGCCGAGTGCGAGGAGGCGCGCGTGACCGCCGAAGGCGAGCTGGCCGCGTGCCAGGCCGACGAGCGCGCGGCCCGCGACGAGCGCGACCTGCTGCTGCGCGGCGCCTTCACGCCGCACGCGGTGCGCGCGCTGGATTTCCGCATCGACGATGCGAAGGCCGCCACCGCGCAGGCCGAGCGCACGCTGGCCGAGCGCCACAAGGCCACCGAACGCCAGCAGGCCGTGGTGCACGCGGCGCAGGCGGCGGTGCGCCGCAACGACCAGCGCATCGAGAGCTTCGAGGCCCGCATCGCAGCCGTGCTGCGCGAGCGCGAGGCGGCCCAGGAGGAGCTGGCCGAGGAAGAGACCGAGGAGACCGGCGCCGCGCGCTTCGTCGCCCGCCAGCGCGCTGCCCGCCAGGAGGCCGCCCATGGATGACATGCAGGGCCTGTACGACTTCGCGGCGCGCTCGCTGCAGCCGCTGGAAGACCTGTTCCTCGCGACCGCGCTGGCCRGCCTGCGGCTGTTCGCCGCGTTCAACGTGCTGCCGCCGATGGGCAGCCAGTTCATCCAGGGCTACGTGCGCGCCGGCGTCGTCGTGATCATCGGCGGCTTCGTCGCGTTCGGGCTGCCGTCCGACATGGCCAGCCACCTGACGGCCGGCCAGTGGGCCGGCTACGCGCTGAAGGAAACCATGATCGGCCTGCTGATGGGCTTTGCCGCCTCGACGGTGTTCTGGGTCGCCGAGAGCGTGGGCGCACTGATCGACACGCAGGCCGGCTACAACAGCGTGCAGCTGACCAACCCGATGAGCGGCGAGCAGAGCACGCCGGTGTCCAACCTGCTGGTGCAGCTGGTGATCACGGTGTTCTTCGCGCTGGGCGGCATGCTGGTCTTCATCGGCGCGATCTTCGAGTCGTTCCACGTCTGGCCGCTGTTCTCGCAGATGCCCGAGATCAGCCGCATCCCCGAGCACTTCATCGTGCAGCAGACCGATTCGCTGATGACCAGCACCGTCAAGTTCGCGGCGCCCATGCTGTTGGTGCTGGTGCTGATCGACCTGGGCGTCGGGCTGATCACGCGCGCCGCCGACAAGCTGGAACCCACCAACCTGAGCCAGCCGATCAAGGGCGCGGTGACCTTGCTGATGCTGGCGCTGCTGATCAGCGTGCTGGTCAGCCAGGTGCGCCACCTGCTGCTGCCGACGGGCCTGCTGCAGCAGCTGCAGGGCAGCCTGCAGATGCGCTGACGGATCCGCGTGCCCCGACACACCCCCACGAAAGGACAGGAACATGAACATGATGGTCGGCAACAAGGCCTGGCTGGACCCGCAGGCCGGGCTCGCGATGCCGCGCAAGGGAACGCTGCCGGCCAACGGCGGCAGCGAATCGGCGGGTGCGGGCCTGCAGCTGCCGCCGCTGCAGCTGTCGATCGGCGCCGGTGACGACGAAGACGGCGAAGGCGGCGGCGCCCAGCTGCTGAAGGGCATGATGGGCGCCGTGCAGCAGTGCGGCGCGCAGTCGGCCCAGGCCGCGCAGCGCGCGCAGGCCGGCGCGCGGCAGCCGCCGCAGCAGGTGTCGCCCGAGCAGAAGGCGTCGCGGCTGGACGCCTTGTCGACGCTGGAGCGCCATGAAGGCGCGTTCAGCAAGCACGGCACCAAGATCAGCGACATGAAGAAGATGGCGGAGGACCCGAAGACCCCGCCCGACCTGAAGGAGGCGCTGAACACGGTGCTGTCCGACGAAGGGCTGCAGAACATGCTGGACGGCGCCAAGAACGGCAAGCTCGACCACAAGATCAGCTCGAAGGACATCAAGAAGCTGGCCGAGGACCCGCAGCTGCAGGCCTACAACCGCGACAAGGCCGAGGGCTACGCCGGCAACTACATCCCGTCCGACGACGGCGGCAAGACCACGCAGGGCCGCCCGATCACCAAGGAGGATGCGGAGAACGAGCTGTACAAGTACGCCGACTACCTGCCGAAGAACATGTCGCCCGACAGCCTGAAAGACATGGTGAACGGCACCGCCGGCGTCGGCAAGTGCCCGCCGCAGCTGATCGCCGCGGCCAAGTACTTCGAGGACCATCCGCAGGAGTGGAAGGACCTGAACAACGGCAAGGAGAAGGTCTCGCGTGCCGAGATGGAGGACAACATCTCGGCCAAGGGGCGGTTGACGCCGGACCAGAAGACGGCGCTGGACCGCATCGATGCCGACCCGAACCATGTCTTCGGCGACAAGTTCGGCCGCAAGAAGCTGCAGCAGATCGTCGACGACCCGAAGAGCGCACCGCAGGACAAGGCGGCGGCGAAGAAGTTCCTGGACGACCCGGTCATCTTCGGCAAGCTGGACAACGCGAAGAACGGCAGCAACATCCACGGTGCGAAGAAGCTGTGGCTGCAATCGGACGACGATTGCATCAGCCGCGCCGACATCAAGGCCTTCAACGGCAAGCTGCAGAACAAGGACCTCTACACGGCACCGGCGAACGCGGCGCACAAGCCGCAGAACGTCGAGGATGCGAAGGCGGTGAGCGACATGGTGGCCGGCGAGGCCGACCAGCCGGAGACCAAGAAGGCCAAGGGCGGCGGCTTCAAGAAGTTCCTGCAGGGCTGCCTGAGCGTGGTGTCGAAGATCGCGAACGTGATCTCGAAGGTGGCCGAGAAGCTGGGCAGCGTGCTGCCGCCGCCGTTCAACCTGGCGGCCAAGGCGGTGGCGATGGGTTCACGGGCCTGGTCGGAAGGCACCAACATCGCCGCGACGGCGATCAAGGGCGGCGACGTGAAGCAGGCGGCGATCGACGCCGGGCTGGACATCGCCGGCACCGGGATCAATGTGGTGACGAACAGCAGCGCCGGCAGCACGGTGACCGGTGCGGTGAAGGGCGGGATCCACGGGGCGCAGGGGGGCGGGCCGAAGGCGGCGGACTTCTTCTGAGCATGCTGTCCATGGATCATCCCTGCGCCGAGGGGGCCGGACTTGAACGAACACCTCTTTCTGCGTCTGGCCGAAGACGCGGTGCAAGGCCCCGAATCGGGCACACCGCCCGGCGGCTTGCGGGCGTGCGCGTGCAACAGGCACTGCAGCAGCAGGTCGCCGACACCGATTCCCCGCGCTACCTGGGTTGCGCGGTGGTGGCGCTGGCGGCCGACCCGCAGGTGCTGCGCAGGAGCGACCGGGTGCTGCGGGTCGGCGACCTGGCGCGCGCGTACGGTTTCACCAACATCGACGGGCGGCAGGCAGAGGTATTCGAGATGGCACGGGGACCGGATCTGTGAGCAACCGGGCCAACTGAAGATGTCTGCAACGAGACTCTATCCAGCCCGCAGCTCTTCACGAAGGACCTTGCGCAGCACAGCAACCGTGATCGGCCGGTCCTCGCCACTTTTGCGTCTTGGCACCGACAAAGCCTGCCGCAGAGCGGCATTGATCATCGTCTGATAGCCCGTTCCTTCCGCTTCCGCCTTGGCACGAAAAAACTCGATCACGTCATCGTCCAACATGATGGTGATTCGTGTCTTGCCGGGCGACGGGATCACGGCCCCGCGCCTTCCCTGGGAGAAGTCGTATTCCTTACGCATGGTACTGCTCCGTTTCGCCATGACTGGCCTTGCGCGCGGAGATCAGCCGTGTATGGCGTCCGCGCGGTGTGTGAACAACGACAAGTAGCCGACCCAGAGAATCCATTCCCAGCGTCAAGAAGCGCTGCTCACCCTCAGCGTCAGGATCCTCGACCGTGACAGCCCTCGGATCGAGAAGCACCTGCTGCGCATCTGTGAAACTCACCCTGTGCTTGCGCAGATTGGCCTCCGCCTTGGCCGGGTCAAATTCGATTTCCGCCCACTCAGTATACATATTCAATGCATATGGTCAAAGAGTGGAAAGATCGCCCGTCTGCGGGCTGCGCCACGCCGCGCACCGTCTTCATGAAAGACCTCCCTGGTCTTCAGTGGCAGAAGCGGCGCAGTCTGAAATTCCTCCCCAGCGGGGTCAACCGGTCCAGATGAACCTTCGCGAGCTCATCCCGCCGCCTTGCTGAACGACTGGCCCGCCGACCCCAGCAGCGAGTTCAGCTGTTCGTTGAGCCCCTTCATCATCTCGAGCATCTTGGTCAGCTCCTGCATCACCTTCTGCGGGTCATCGTGCCTGCCGTCGGCCTTGTCCAACTCGTCCAGGCGCGATGCGGAGGCACCCAGCAGGTCGCGCAGTTCCTGGAGCATCGCGTCCGCATCGGCGCTTTCCTTGGCGGCCGACGTGGCCTGGGCCTGCCCACCCTGGCCGACCGGCCTGCCCAAGGCCGGCCGGTGCTGCGACGTACCCGGTTGCGGCCGTGCCAGGCCCGGCGGCTGCGATGACGGTTCGCGCCCCGGAAGACTCGCGCGCGGCACACTGCGCGCGCTGCTGAAATGGCCGATCGGGCTCGGGTTGCGCGCCGGCGGCCCGCTGGACGGTGCGCTGCGGGTGCTCGGCCCTGTCGGCGTGGAGGGCCGCTGCGACGGCGTCGCAGGCCGTGGCCCGATGCCGGGCGGCAGGCTGCCCGGCGTCAGGCGCGGCGGCGGCAGCCCGCTGCCGTTGATCGGAGGCATGCTCTACACCCGCCGCATCACTTCGACGCCACGCGGCACAAGCCCAGCACCTCGCGGCTTTGCGTGCAGCTCGGCACCACCGCGGCCGGCTTCGGCGCGACGGCCACGGCCTGGCCGTCAGCGGCCGCCTCGCCGTCGCAGTGCGACAGCACCTTCTGCGTCGGCGCGTAGTACGACCAGCCCTTGGGCAGCTGCGGCGGCGCGAGGCTCACCTCCTGCCACTTCGCGTGCCCGTCGCTCTTCAGCTTGTCGAAGTTGCTGCACATCGACTTCGCGAAGCGCGTCAGCGACTCGCGCAGGCCCGGCGACTGGTAGTCGTAGGTCACCAGCATCGACTTGACCGACAGCGAGGTCACGTCCTGCGCCAGCCAGTTCGGGTAGCTGGTGCTGCGGATCGTCGCCGGCACGTAGGTGCCGTCCAGTGCCTGGCTCTCGGGCGCCGCGCGGTCCAGCGTCAGCAGCTTGATGTACTGGCGCGCCTCCGACTTCATGTCGGCGAACAGCTTGGCCGGCTGGCCGGCGACGATCACGACGACGTCGATCGACTTGTCGGTCGCCAGCTTCACCAGCGCCTCCTCGTTCGACAGGAAACTGGTGTTCTGCTCCAGCATCGGGCTGCCGAACATCGCGCGGTACAGCGTGGTCGCGGTCAGCGCCGTGCCGCTGCCGACCGGCCCGACGTTGATGCGCTTGTCGCGCAGCTCGTGGATGGAGCGCAGCGGCGAATCGGCGCGCGCGACGAAGTAGATCTCCTCGTCGTACAGCGGCATCACGACGCGCAGCGGCTTGATCAGGCGCTCGGCCTGCGCGTCGCCGGCCTTGGCCTGGTCGAGGTAGGCACGGTAGACGTCGGACTGCACCAGCGCCAGGCGCACGCCCGGCTCCGAGCGCAGGCGGCGCACGTTCTCGGCCGAGCCCTTGGACGGCAGCACCTCCAGCGGCAGCCCGGCCGGCTGCGCGATGAAGCGCGACAGGTCGCGGCCGATCTCGATGTAGGTGCCGCGGTCGGAACCGGTGACGATGCGGTCGCCGGCGGCCTGGGCCGCGGCGCTGGTCAGGCACAGGGCTGCCGTCAGGGCAGTCAGAAACAGGTGGCGCATGGGGTTCTCCAATCAGGGGGAATCAGGGGGAAGGGACCGCGCACAGGCCGAGGGCCAGGCGCGCGCGGGAACAGGTATCGGGGGCACTGGCCGCCGCGGCGGCGGCCGGCAGCAAGGCCTCGATGGGCGAAAGCGCAGGAGCGGGAGCGGGGGCCGGCGCGGCAACGACGGCCGCGGCAGAGGCAGAGGCCGCCGCTTCGGGTGCCGATCCCGGCAGCACGGGCAGCACCGGTGCCGATGCCGATGCCGATGCCGATGCCGATGCGGCAACGGCCGCAGGCCGCGCCGCCGGCACCACCGCCGAAGCGGCCGCAGCCGGCAGCGCGCTGCGCGCCGCCGCACCGCCATCGAACGACAACGCGAACGACATCGCTCCGGCGACCAGGCCGCCGCCCACCAGCCACGGCAGCCAGCGGCGCAGGCGGTGCTCCGTTGCCTTCGGCGGCGCGAGGAACGACGCGGCGAAGGGCGGCGCCTCGGCCTCGCCCGGCGGCGTGGCCGCCCGCGCTGCCAGGTCGTGGGCCAGGTCCTGCGCCAGGTCTTGCGCCAGCTGCGCATCCAGGCGCGCCAGCATGCTCGCGAAGGCGTCGCGCTCGCGGGGTGTGGTGGGGGTGCTCATCGTGCCTCCCGGGGGATGTCGAAATCCGCCATGCGCGCGAGGAAGTCCTCGCGCACGCGGCGCTCGTCCAGCTGGCTGGCCAGCACGCGGCAGAACTGCTCGCGGTTGCCCGCGGCCGACGCGGCGCGCTTCACCAGCACCGCGGCCACCGGGCCGATGTGTTCGGCCAGCACGCTGGTGGCATAGCCCAGCACGGCCTGCGGTGCCGCGTCGGCGACGCGCCGCACGCGCTTCGGCTGCAGCGCCTGCAGCCCTTGTGCTTCGGTGCCGTAGTTCACCGCATCGCCGATGTGGCCGAACACGCGGCACGGCCGCAGCGCCGCTTCCAGCTCGGCGACGCGCGCCCCGCCCACCACCAGCAGTTGCCGGCCGTCGTGCTGCATCACCGCCGCGCAGCGCGCCAGCGCCTTGGCCGCGGTCAGGTCCACGCCACCGCAGCGGCTCAGGTCGAGCACCGCGAAGCGCGACCCGTTGCTGACGCGCTCGACCGCCCGCACCGCCGCCTCGACCGTCGCGAAGAACAGCGGCTGCCCGACCTCGACCACCGGGATGCCGCGCAGCGCGCTGCCGGCGCCCGGCGTGCCGACGAGTGTCGGCGCCATCGCATCGGTGGCGTTGTATTCGCGGCGGACCAGGCTGGCGCGCATCTGCACGAAGGCCAGCACCGAGGCGGCCCCCACGCCCGCCGCCACCGCCGCCAGCACGTCGGCCCACAGCAGCAGCACGCACACCAGCAGCACCACGGCCAGCTCGCCGCGCATGCCGTGACGGTCGGCGCGCCATTGCAGCAGCAGTTCGCGCAGCGGCGGCACGACGATCTCGGCGCCGACGCACAGCATCAGCGCCGCGATCACCGCCAGCGGCAGCTTGCCGATCAGCGGCGCGAAGGCCAGCGTGCCCAGCCCGACCAGCAGCGCCGATGCCAGCGCCGCACTGCGCGAGCGCGCACCGGCCTTCACGTGCACCGACGAGGTCGAGGTGCCGCCGGCCAGCGGCAGGCCGCCGGCGCACAGCGACACCAGCGAGCCGCAGGCGCCGGCCAGCAGCGCGCGATTGGCATCGAAGCGCTGCGCGCCGAGGTCTTCGATCTGCATCGCCGAGGCCAGCGTCTCGACCGAGTTGACGAGCGCGATCACCAGCGCGAAGGCCAGCACGTCCAGCAGGTGCGAGCCCGCCAGGCCGGTGGCGAACAGGTCGGCCAGGCGCGACAGCGGCAGCAGCGGGCCGGCATCGAAGGCGATCGCCGGCAGGTGCGGCAGCGCGCCGGGGGCGCGCAGGTCGACCACCGTCGCGACCAGCAGGCCGGCGCCCAGGCCGGTCAGCAGCGCGCCGCCGGCACCCTGGCGCCAGCGCAGCAGCGCGAACACGCCGAGCGTGGCGATGGCCGAGGCCAGCGGCGCCCAGGGGCGCAGGCGGTCCGGTGCGGCCACCAGGTCGGGCAGCTGCGACCACACCAGCTTCAATGCCAGCGCGATCACCAGGCCGGCCATCACCGAAGTCGGGATCAGGCGGATCAGGCCGCCCAGGCGCAGCGCCGCGAAGGCCAGCTGGAACAATGCCGACAGCAGCAGGCACAGCGCCAGCAGGCCCAGCACCTGCGGCAGGTTGCCGCCCTCTGCGGCGCCGAACGAGGTGGCGGCTGCTGCGATGACCACGGCCACCGACGCGCGCGGCGAGAAGATCTGCGTCGGCACCGAGCCCAGCAGGCTCGCGACGAAGGCGCCGAGCGATGCGGCGACCAGGCCGGACAGGACCATCGCCGGGACCAGCCCCGGCCCCATCGCGGCGAGCGAGCCGCCGGCGACCGCGCTGTACGAGACGGTCGTGACGAGCGACAGCAGGGCCGACAGCACGGCGCCTCGCACATCGCCCCAGGGCAGCGCGTTCACGCCGGCGTGCGCTGCGATCGCGGAAGAACTGGAATGGGAGTGCATGGTGGTGAAGGTGGTGAGAGGTGTCGGAGGTCAGGCGTGCATCGGCTGCACGGCCGCAACGGCCGCGAGGGCCGGCATCGCGGAAGGGGTCGGCGTGCCGCGCACCGGCAGCGGCGCGGCATCGATGCGGTAGCCGCTGCCGTAGACGCCGCGCAGCGCGAGGGCTTCGCCGGCGCAGCGCTTGAGCTTGCGGCGCAGCTGGTAGATGTGCTGCTCGATCGAGCGGCCGGTGAGGCCGGCATCGCTGCCCCACACGTCCTGCGCGAGGCGGGCGCGGGTCACCAGCTGGCCGGCGTTCTCGAACAGCAGTTGGGCAAGAGCCAGTTCGCGCGCGGTCAGCCCGACGCGCTGCGACGGCGACACGATGGCGCAGGCCGCGCGGTCGATGCTGCAACCGGCCAGGCTCGGGCCCTGTGCGGCGGGTGCCGGCTGGCGGYGGCGCGTGGCAGCGCCGATGCGGGCCAGCAGTTCGGCACCGCGCACCGGCTTCGCGACGAAATCGTCGACGCCGGCGTTCAGCACCTGCGCGGCGGCCAGCGGATCGGCACGGCCCAATGCGACCAAAGTCACTTCCGGGTTCAGCCAGCTGCGGCGCCAGTCGACCAGCGCGGCGCAGTCGGCCAGCGCGTCGTCGACGTCGACCACGACCAGGCCGTGGTCGTCGCGCTTGATGCCGCGCAGCAGCGTGGCGGTGGACGCATAGGTTTCACAGTGGAAACCGGCGCACTCCAGCGCGGTGCGCACCACCAGCTGCGTCTCTTTGTCTTCGATCAACAAGGCTGCTTTGTTCACGAGACTCCCCTTTGGTTGAATGATGTCTGCCCGTCTCGTTTCGCAAGGCATGTGCCACGAAGCCATGGATGGCTGCGCGATTTGCAAGCGGTTTCATCTTCGCTCGCAAGTACTTGATTCATCGTCGTGGCGGGCGTGGCGGCGCGTCGCGGCGGCCGGTCATCCGACAGCGCCCGCGAACCGCGAGAATCAAGTTTGAGAAGCAGGGCCCCGTCGGTCTCTCAGTGCTGCAACGAACGGTCGTTCGAGTTCTGAAAGCGGTGTCAGCGTGGCGTCAGTCTCGCAGCCCGAATGCCAATCCGGGCTCGTGCCGTGGCGCGGGCAAAGCCGCGTGCGCGGTGGGTGGGGCGCGCCGGATGAAGCGGTCCTCGCCCTGGCGGGCGAGGACTCCCCTGCGCGGCCTGCTTTCAAGGCCCGTCGCCGAAACTCCCGCCGCTCGCTGCGCTCGCTGTGGTCAAACAGTCGGCGACAAGTCAGTCCACGAAGCGCGCTGGCGCGCGCGGGCCTTGAAACCAGTCAGCTCCGGCGCCCCATCCTGATTGGCGCGCCCCACCCACCGCGCACGCGCCTTTGCCGAACCAGCCGTTTTATGCGGAGATCCCGGATTGGCATCCGGGCTACGAAGACGGGGTAGCCCGGATGCCAATCCGGGACAGAGCAAGCGCAGCGAAGCGCCCCCTCAAGCAACGCGCCGGGGAACTGGCTTTGCCAGGCCCCTGGCGTGGCGCCCCTTGGGGGCAGGAGCGATAGCGACTGGGGGGCTAATCTTTATATGCGGAGGGATCCACCGCCAGCGCCTTCAGCTTGCGGTACATCGTGGCCGGCGTCAGCGACAGCTCGGCACAGGCCGCCTTCACCGAGCCGCCGTGGCGGCGCAGCGCCTCTTCGAGCAGGCTGCGCTCGATCATCGCGACCGACTCGTCGAACGAGCGCGGCGCCGAGGCCGTCGGCTCGCCGTCGACGAAGATCGGCAAGCCGAGGATCATCCGCTCGGCACACGCCTTCAGCTCGCGCACGTTGCCCGGCCAGCGCGACGCGAGCAGCGCCTGGTGCTGGTCCGGCGTCAGCGACGGCACCGGCATCTGGAAGCGCAGGCTCGCCTGCTGCAGGAAAACCTGGAACAACCCGAGGATGTCGCCCAGCCGGTCGCGCAGCGCCGGGATCTTCAGCGAGGCGACATTGAGGCGGTAGAACAGGTCGGGCCGGAACTCGCCCTTCTTCGCCAGGTCCTCCAGGCTCACCTTGGTGGCCGCGACGACGCGGAAGTTGACCGGGATCGGCTTGTTGCTGCCCAGCCGCTCGACCTCGCGCTCCTGGATCACGCGCAACACCTTGGCCTGCAGCGCCAGCGGCATCGCCTCGATCTCGTCGAGGAACAGCGTGCCGTCCTTCGCGTGCTCGATCTTGCCGATGCGCTGCTTGCCGGCACCGGTGAAGGCGCCCGCCTCGTGGCCGAACAGCTCGCTCTCGAACAGGCTCTCGGGAATCGCCGCGCAGTTCAGCGCGACGAAGTTGCCGTTGCGCCGGCCGAAATCATGCAGGCAGCGCGCCACCAGCTCCTTGCCGGTGCCGGTCTCGCCATGGATCAACACATCCACCGGCGTCGGCGCCAGGCGCAGGATCAGGTCGCGCAATTCGCGCACCGGCGCCGCATCGCCACGCACGATCTGGTCGATGCCCGACGATTCGGCCAGCCGGCTCTTCAGCTGCCGGTTCTCCTGCACCAGCCGGTACTGGTCGGCCGCACGCTGCATCACCGCCAGCAGGCGCTCGCGGCTGAAAGGCTTCTCGAGGAAGTCGTAGGCGCCGGAACGGATCGCCTGGATCGCGGTCGGGATGTCGCCGTGGCCGGTCATCAGCACCACCGGCAGGTCGGCATCCTTCTCCCTGGCCCGCTGCAGCACGAACAGCCCATCGGCCYTGGGCAGCCGCAGGTCGGTCAGCACCGCCGCCGGCGCCACGGCGGCCATCTGCGCCATCGCCGATTCGGCATCCTCGAACAGGCTCACCTGGTAGCCGGCCAGCTCGAGCGCCCGCTTGACACTGAAGCGGAACGCCTCGTCGTCCTCGATCACGAGGATGCGCGTGGTGGTGATTCCTGCGGTGGTTCCCGCGGCGGTCTCGGCGGGCGTGTCGGCGGGGCTGGCGGCTTTGTCTTGCATGGAGTCGGGAACTGGGGAGATCGGCGGATGCACCATCTTCGCAGGAATGCGGCCGTGCGACAGCCCCGGCGCACGCGGTCTTCGCTTGCACAGGCACGGCTTCGGATGCGCCCGCCCGGTGCCCTCGCCCCGCCCCTACCGTGGAGCACCACGCCGGCCGCCGGCCCGCCCCACCTGCCGAGGAGTCCCATGCCACCACCGATCACCCCCTTGCTGCGCGCCGGCGCACAGGCCGCCCGCATCGCCGAGCAGGCGGCCCGCCGCGCCACCACCGCCGCCCCCGGCCTCGTGCAAGGGGCCCTGGGTGCCGCACGGCGCACGCAGCAAGGCGTCGGCGGCCTGACGTCGCGCATGTCGCAGCTGGCATCGAACCCGGCCCTGCGGGCGGCCGGTGCACGCGTCCAGCCGCGGGCGATGAACGCGCTGGCCCAGCTGCAGCAGATGCGCCAACCGATCGCGGCGGCGCTCCAGAACCCGGCGGCTGCGGCCTTCCAGGGCGTGGACCGCGCCGCGCAGGTGACGTCGGGCTTCCTGCAGGCGCTGCAGCTGGTGGAGCACAGCGCGACGTTCCAGCGTTTCGCCGGGCCGCGGTTGAACGCTGCGCTGCACGAGGCACAGGCGGGGCTGCACACGCTGGAGAACTTCCTGCAGTCGGCGATGACGTTCGGCGAGGACGCAGGCAAGCTGATCGGCCTGCTGGGCGGCGGCACGAAGCCTGCGCGGCCCGACGCGACGCCACCGCAGCAGCCGCAGCCCCTCGTGCCGCCGCGGCCGAGCCGTCCGCCGACGACACCGTCCGCATCGACCAGCCCTGCACGCCCCACACCGCAGGCGTCTGCCGCACGTCCGCAGAGCGCGCCCGCGGTGCTCGGCGCAACGCCGTCCTGAGGCCATGGCATGAGCACACTTCACGAGGATCCCGTCATGACATCCGCGACCGCCGACATCGGCGAACTGCAGGCCGAGGCCATGCGCCGCCTGGATGCGCTGATCGAGCGCATCACCGACCAGCTGATGGGCGACCCGGCCGATCCATCGGCCGAGACGGATCGCGACGCCTGCCGGCAGGCGGCGATCGCGGTGCTGGCGCACGCCAGTCGGCAGGGTGGCCCCCACGACGCCGCCGCGGCCGGCGCCTCGCTGCTGGTGCAACTGCTGCGGCGCAACGCCGCACCCTGACCTATTGCACGGGCGCGAGGGCCAGTTCCGCGTCGAGATCGTCGCAAGCCGACTTGCACCAATCGACGAGCGTCTGGCCGCCCTTTGCCGCCAGCATCGGCCTGCATTGCTCCCGTCGCTCAGCGGCCTCGTCGATTTCTCCGTCACGCAGTGCGTCGACAGCAGCCAGGATTTCGCAGCACAGCAGCAGTCGGCCGTGGTGCGCCTTGACGGCAGTCTCATCGCCACCGGCCAGTGCGAGCGAGGCGGCCGACACGTCCTCGTCCAGATTGCCACACAGGTACGCCAACGCCGCCAATGCCACGGTGTGGAGTCGGTCAGGGACACCACGTACCTTGCCGCACAGGGCGCAGCAGGCCGCGAAGACATCGCGGAGCAGCGCTTCGTGACCTTCGAACGCCCGTTGCAGCAGGTCCATGCACGACAACGGCGAAGGAGATGTCTGCACGGCCAAGGCCAGCACGTCGGTCGCCACGCGCTTGGTGGCCGCGGTCACTTCGCCCAAGCCCAGCCCCGCAAGCTCCCGGCGAACTCTCGCAAGAGTCTGGCTGTTCGCGCGCAGCATCTCGAGCGACATGCCGCTCCTCGTGCCGAGGTACCTGACCACGAACTGCTGCAGGTACTTGTCGGGTTCGTCCAGCCGCGAGATGTCCCCCAACAGCTTCCAGTGCGCCGGCCCGAGTGCGAAGGCACCGGTCTTGCCAGTGGGGGCCAGGTCGGCGAAGCGTTGCTCGACCGACGCCACCCCTTCAGCCTGATCGGAAGAGTCGCTGCTCCAGGATTGGGTTTCGCATTCATGATCGCTTGAAAGGAGCCACCGCCCTGGAGAGGATGAGCGTCTTCGTGTTCGTTTTGCCATGCGCAGTGCCGAGGAAATGGTGCCGACTCAGTCACCTGCCCCAGCGGATGGTTCCAGGCGCTACAGCCCCCCCGGCACCGTCGTCGGATCCTCCGCCGGCAACCGCACCTCGAACACCGCCCCGCCCWCCACCGCATTGCGCGCCAGCAGTTCGCCGCCCATCTCGCGCACCACGTCGCGCGACAGCGCCAGCCCCAGGCCCAGCCCGCGCCCCGCCGCCTTGGTCGAGAAGAACGGCTGGAACAGCCGCTCCAGCACCGGTGGCGCGAGCCCCGGGCCGTTGTCGGCCACGCTCAGCACGACGAACTCGCCGTCGGGCACGCAGCCGAACTCGATGCGCCGCGCCGCCACCGGCTCCAGCACGTCGAGCGCGTTGTTCACCAGGTTCGCGATCACCCGCACCACCTGGCCTTCGTCGCCGTGCGCCGCCGCATCGTCGAAGCCGATGATGATCTCGCACTGCGTCTGCAGCAGCCGCGAGCGCAGCATGCCCAGCGCCTCCAGCACGGCCTGGCGCAGGCTGAGCCGCTGGCCCTGCGCCGCCCGGCGCGCCGGGAAGGCCGCCAACTGCGCCGTCAGGTCGGTCAGGCGGGTCGACAGCTTCAGCATCGAGCGCATGCTGGCCAGCACCTCGTCGGGTGCCTCGCCGCGCTCGATCAGCTCCAGCGCCGTCTCGGCCAGCAGCCGGATCGACGCCATCGGCTGGTTCAGCTCGTGGTTGATGCTGGCCACCAGGTGGCCGACGTTGGACAGCCGCTGCGCATAGGCCAGCGTCTGCTCGGTGCTGCGCAGCTCCTGCTCGGCATCGCGGTCCAGCGCCAGCATCTCGGCGCGCAGCGCGATCGCCTCGCGCTGCTGCTCGGCGGCCGTGCGCGAGCTCTCGGCATAGGCCTCGTACGCGCCGCGGTGCTCGCCCTGCGCCTCCAGCAGCTCGGCCAGCAGCCCCAGCGCCGTCACCAGCCGCGGCTCGTTGTGCAGCGTGGACAGGTGCTTCACCGCGGCGCGCGCGCACGACACCGCGGCACGCGCCCGCCCACGCTCGCGCTGCAGCTCGGCCATCTGCAGCCAGACCAGGCCGCGCTCCAGCCGGCTGCGGTTCTCGCGCGCCCATTCGGCCAGCCGGCGCAAGGCCAGCAGCACCGTCGCGTCGTCGCCAACGGCCATCGCGACCTGCGCGATGTTCTGCAGCACCTGGCCGCCATCGGGCTGCCCACGGGGGGATTCGACGTGGCGCACGTCCGGCAGCACCGCCGACGCGCGGGCGTACTCGGCCTGCGCCTGCTGCACCTCACCGCGCTGCGCCAGCTGGCGGCCGCGCTCCAGCCGCATCAGCGCCTCGTTGTGGCGCAGGCTGATGTCCAGGTGCCGGTCGTGCGGCGGGTTCACCAGGCCGACCGCCTGCTCGGCCACCGCGATGGCCTGTTCCAGGTCGCCGGCGAGGCGATGCGCCATCGCCATCGCCGCATGGCAGCGCGCCAGGTCGGCACGGTTCTCCATCACGCGAAAGCGCTCGGCCGCCTCGGCGATCAGCGTCATCGCGCGCTCGTGCTCGCCGACGTCCAGCCAGCACTGCCCGCGCAGCAACAGGATGCGGGTGGCGCGCCAGCGGTCGTCGCGCCGTTCCAGCGCCTGCTGGGCCTCCAGGCACAGCACGTAGGCGCGGTCCGGGCGGCGCGCCTGCAGCACGATGGACGCGGCGCGGAACAGCGTGCGCACCGTCTCGCCGTCGTCGCCGGTCGCGCGCGCGAGCGCAATGGCTTCCTCGCACAGCGCGACCGCGTAGGGCCCATCGGCGGCGACGCTGAGCGACGCCTTGCGCAGCCGCTGCTCGACCTCGGACGGCAGCAGCCGCTCCGGTGCGGTGTGCGGCCAGAGCGTCGGGCGGTCTTCGAAGAGCTCCTGGGGGTCGCTGTCGGACATGGGAGGCGATTGTGCAATGCGCCGGCTTCGACAGGCTCAGCCCGAACGGAGGCCGGCGAGCAGGGCTTCGACAAGCTCAGCCCGAACGGTTCGGGCGCTGGTCATCATGCGCGCAACCACAGGTAGTCGCCGGCCGAGATGGCCTCGAACATGTCGTCCGGGGCCTGCAGCAGGTGGTCCTTCCAGTAGCGGCCGTGCTCGGCATAGTGCGTCAGCGTCTCCATCAGCCACGCACCGTCGATGTCGTCGCTCATCGGCACGCGCACGATCAGCTGCGTCGAGCCGGTGTCCGGGTCCAGGCCCAGCTGCGCCTGGTCCTGCGCATACACCAGCAGGTTCGATTCCAGCATCAGCCGGAAGATCGACAGCGTGCGCCCGGCCGTCGTGATGCCGTAGTCGAACTGGATGTACATCGCCTGCGGATCGTTCGCCACGTGGTCGACGATCACGCTGAACCCCTCGACCTCGACGCGGCGCGCCTGCAGCACCGCCTGCACGTCCGGCAGGTCCAACTCGCCGCACAGCGCGGTCAGCAGGCCGACGTAGCGTTCGTGGTCCGCGTCGCCCTCCGGCGCGTCGTCTGGAACGCCTTGCGGCGCTTCTTCGTCGTTCATCGCTCGCTCCTCCTGGCCTGCACCATCAGCTTCGCGATGGCCAGCGCCGCCTGTTCCTCGGTCCGCGGCACCTGCAGCTGCAGCAACAGCATCGGCAGCGTCAGGTGCAGCATCACCACCGCCGGCGCGAAGCCGCCCTCGGGCCGCTGCGGTTTCGCGAAATGCGCCAGCAGGTGCTCGGCCACGCGCTTCAGCCCGCCGCGGTCGACCCGGCCGCCGGCGCGCGCGGCGCGCAGCAGGTCGAGCTGCAACCGGCGCAATGCGGCCGCCGTGTGCGCGACGTCCTGGCGCTGCACGGCCTGCGCGACCAGGCCGATGCTGCCCTTCACGCAGCGCTGCAGCGGCACCTTCGAATCGAAGAGCCTGTGCCGGCGCAGGCCGCCGCCCGCGTCGTCCGCCTTGCCGGACAGCCCGCGCGCGCGCGCCTGCCGGTCCTGGCGCGAGCGCTCGCCGCCGCCTTCGTCCTGGTCGTCGCCGCCGTCCTGCGCCTGCTCGCGCAGCTGCACCGCGGCCGTGCCGGCCTGCTCGCCCGCCTGCGAATGGACGTCGTGCTCGTCGTCCTCGGACGGCACGCCGGAGGCGCCGCGCCGCCGCGCCTTGCGCTGCGGCTTGCCGGCCCGCTTCGGCCGCGAGCCGGGCCCGTGCCAGCCCGCCCTGTGTCGGCC
>NZ_JBFUEB010000061.1:0-64934 GCF_056404395.1 Rhizobacter sp. P2_D12
GTGCAGGCGCGGGGGCCGGCGACGGGGCCGGAGCGGGTGCGGGCGCAGGCGCCGAGGTCACCGGCACCAGCGACCACTTCTGGTTCGCGTTGACGCTGCAGTCCCACTGCTGGATCGCCGCGCCCGGGGCGCTGTTCCAGTCCTTCACGTCGACGCACTTGGCGCTGTTGGCGGCCTGCAGGCGCACGGTGCCGCTCGCGGCATCGGTCAGTACCGCGAAGCGCTGGTTGGCGCCGCTGCCGTTGGCCCACTGCTGGATCAGCGCGCCGTTGGCGGTCGACACGTCGGTCACGTCCAGCGAGCGGCCGCTGTTGACGTTGACGATGCGGTAGGTGCCGCTGGTGTCGGGTACGAACGAGAACACCTGCGAGCCGGTGCCGCTGCAGTTCTGCTGCACCACCTTGGCGCCGTCGGCGGTGCTGGAGCCGGCGATGTCCAGGCACAGGTTCGAGAAGGCCGACTTCACGGTGTACTGCTTGGCGGTCGGGGCCGGCGGCGGGGGCGGGGCCGGCGGCGGGGGCGGGGCCGGCGGCGGGTTGCTGCCCTTGGCGGTGGCGAAGATCTGCCAGTATTCGTAGTCGCGCGTGTTGGACTTGCTGAAGTCGTCCAGGCTGCCCGAGCCGACGCGGTCGCGCTGCGCGGCCCAGTAGGCCAGCAGGCCGATGCCCTTCTGCTTCGCGAAGTTGGCGACGGTGGTCGCGTCGGCCGGCGTGAAGTTCTCTTCGGCGACGTCGTTCTGGCCGATCATCGGCGTGATGCCGATCATGGCCCACAGCTGCGCGTCGGTCTTGGACGGGTAGACGCCGCGCAGCTGGTTGAAGGTGGATTGCGCGGCCGAGACGGCCAGGTCGCCCATTTTCTTGCCGCCGCTGTAGTAGGTGCCGTAGTCCATCGCCATGATGTTGACCATCGACACCGTGACGCCGGCATTCGCGGCGCCCTTGATCAGCTCCAGCGCCTTGGGCGGCAGGCCGCCCGGCTCGGAGCTGGTGCGGAACGGATCCACCGGCAGCGTGAACGAGGTGTACAGGTCGGGGTAGATGGCCTGCAGCTGCTTGATCGCGGCATTGCGCACGCCGTTCAGGCGCGTGTCGCCGAGCTGGCCGCCTTCGATGTCCCAGTCGATCGAACGGGTGCCGTGCGTGTCGATCAGGCGGCGGATCAGCGTCACCAGGTCGTTGGCCGAGCACACCGATTCGAGGTAGGTGCCGCTGGCGCCGCCGAAGGACAGGATCACCTTCCCGCCGTTGTCGATGTACGACTTGGTGTCGGCCTTGATCGCCGCGTTGTTCAGGATGTTCTCCATCCCGCCGCTGAGCGTGCAGCCGCCGCCGGAGATGCCGAAGGCGATCGTCATGCCGTCCATGCCGGCGCGCGACCTCGCCTCCGTGAGGTTCTTGAACTTGTAGGCGGTGCTGTTGAAGCCCCAGCCGAAGAAGTACGGGGCGACGATCGTGCCCGCATGGGCCATCGATGTTGCGGCCACACCGGCGGCGAGCGCGAGCGCGCTCAGCTTGAATCTGTTCATGGTTCCCAACCCTCTCGGACCGTCGACGCGCCTGGCGCCGGGCCCCTGCCTTGTTGACTCGATCTCGCGTCGACGTACTGCGCGGGCCTTCGCGAGGGCCTTGCTGCTGGATGCGTTACACCAAAAGTGGAAACGCTTCCACAAGACCAATTGAAGCACCCTTGGTCATCAGACAAATCAGGGTAAATACCTAACAGAACCCACGGCAAGGTGTCGAGTTGTGTGGAAAGTTGCAGCTTTTCAGCCAGTCATCGTGGCTGCAACGAGGCATCCATTCGCTCCCGTGATGGATGAGTTTCACGAATGGTATTAGTTTGGTCTCGTGACAAAGGAGGGGCCTTGCAGCCCTGAATCTTGATGGATTCAGAACACCGTGCCGTCGCTGTCGATCGCGAGCGGCGGGCCGCCGTCGCGCAGTTCGCGAGCGATGGCGCGGCCTGCAGCCCAGGTGCCGCCTTCGAGGATGCAGGCGAGCGGCATCTCGGTGACGGTCTTGCCCAGGCGGTGGCGCACCAGCGGCGCCAGTTCGTCAAGCAGCGCGACGGTGAGCGCTCGCCACTCGACGATGGCTTCGTCGCCGGTTGTATGACGACGCTGTGAAAAACCGGGGTCGCGCGGCACGATCACGCCGCAGTCGAGCAGCAGGCCGCCGTTGCGGTACTCGGGCAGTCCGGTCAGGCCGTCGAGCTGGGTGACCGGCACGCCGGCCCACTCGAAGGGCTCGAGCAGCGAATAGCACAGCCACTGGCTGAGCTTGTGGAACGGCACCCAGCCGGCGCTGGCATCGCTGCCGCCGGCCAGCGGGTGGCGCCAGCAGTCGCCCAGCGGCTGGTCGTCGAGCTCGTTGCCGGCCAGCCAGATGCCGCTCAGCGTGTCGAGCAGCGCCTGCAGCAGGCGCGGCGCGGTGAGGGGCTTCAGCACCAGCCGGTCGTACAGCGCGCCCGGCCGGCCCTCGGCACCGAAGCTCGCGTGCTGCACGTGCAGCGCATCGCCGAGCCGGCGCAGCAGCATCGCGCGGCCGTCCAGACCGACCAGCGGGTTGTCGTCGCGCACCTGGAACATCGCGGCCAGCGTGGCGGCGTCCAGGCGCTGCAGCGCGACCGCATCGACGCGCAGCGGCTGCGCCGGGTCGCACGAGAACAGGCCCTGCATGAAGCCGCGGAAGCTCGCGACGCCCAGGCCCTCGGAGCGGGAGAACTCCTGCAGGCTGCCGGCCTCGACATAGCGCCAGCCGGGGCCGGCGCCGGCATCCAGCAGCACGCTGACGACGGTCAGGTCGATGCGGGCGCGCGCCTGCGCGGCGGCGTCCAGCCCGGCCAGGCGCGCATCGAGTTCGCCCTTGCGGTCGATGCCGCCGGCCTCGAAGTGGCGCCAGCGGCTGTGGTACGGGATGCGCAGCGACGGGTAGTTGCTGCGCGTGACCTGCTCGACGCGCTGCGCGGCGTCGGCGAGCTTCGAGCGATCGAGCGTGAAGTGGCCCGAGCGCCCCTCGCCGACGGCGCGCGCGATGTTGGCGCAGCGCTCGCGAATGGTCGCGGCCTGGCGCAGCGCGACGACGGCCGGGCTAGACAAGGCCGCGCCCCTTGGTGGCCGCGAGCTTGATGTCGTCCGGCACGCTGCCGTCGGTGAAGTAGCCGGCGGCGATCTTGGCCTCGATCTCGACCTTGGCGTCGGCCGGCACCAGCTCGTCGGGGATCTTGATGCGCTCGCCGACCGCGATGCCGCTGCCGGTGATCGCGTCGTACTTGTCGTTGCTCATGCTGACGAGGCGGTGGATCTTCTGCACGCCCAGCCAGTGCAGCACGTCGGGCATCAGCTCCTGGAAGCGCATGTCCTGCACGCCGGCGACGCATTCGGTGCGCAGGAAGTACTTGTCGGCGCTGTCGCCGCCGACCTGGCGCTTGCGCGCGTTGTAGACCAGGAACTTGGTGACCTCGCCGAGCGCGCGGCCTTCCTTGCGGCTGTAGGCGATCAGCCCGACGCCGCCGTGCTGCGCGCCGCGGATGCATTCCTCGATCGCATGCGTCAGGTAGGGCCGGCAGGTGCAGATGTCGGAGCCGAACACGTCGGAGCCGTTGCACTCGTCGTGCACGCGCGCGGTCAGCGTGACCGACGGGTCGGCCAGGTGGCGCGGGTTGCCGAAGATGTAGAGCGTCTGGCCGCCGATCGGCGGCAGGAAGACCTCGATGTCGCTGCGCGTGACGAGCTCGGGGTACATGCCGCCGGTCTCCTCGAACAGGTGGCGCCGCAGGTCGCCTTCGCTGACGCCGAAGCGCTTGGCGACGCCGGGCAGCCACCACACCGGCTCGATCGCGACCTTGGTGACGACGGCCGAGCTGTCGTCCAGCAGCACCCGGCCGTCGACCTGCAGGCGCTGGAAGGCCAGCGCCTGCTTCACCTCGGGCAGGTGGATGTGGGCCTGGGTCACCGCGATGGTGGGGCGGATGTCGTAGCCCTGCGCGATGGGCTCGGCGAACACGTCGGCGACGCAGGCGCCCCACGGGTCGATCGACACCATCTTCGCCGCATCGCACCATGGGGGGTAGGGGCCGATCAGGTCGGTCGGGGCGGTGTTGGTGAGGTCGGCGCGGTGGCCCTTCTTCAGGTTGCCGGCCGCCAGCGCCAGCGCGCGGTAGATGCCGTACGAGCCGCTGTGCGTGCCGATCACGTTGCGCTGGCTGCGGTTGGTGGTGGTGCCGACGATCGGGCCGCGCTCGGCCGCGGTGGCGGCGCCCCAGTGGATGGCCGGCGCGCCGGACGGGCCCTGCTGGCCGGGGTGGGAGGTCAGGCGGATGTGCCTGGAGTTCTGGGTGGCGCTGGGGCCGGGCTCCGCGGTGCCGCCGGGTTCGCTGCTCATGAGGGTTGCTCCTGCAAGACTTTCACCATGTGCACGTCCTCGTGCAAGACGCCGTCCAGCAGCACCGCTGCCGGCTCGCGGCCGTAGACCTCGAAGCCCATCGATGCATAGAGCGCGACGGCGCCGGCATTCGACGCGTACACCGACAGGTTCAGCTGGCGCACGCCCGGGGCGCGCCGCGCGTGCGCGATGAGTTCTTCGAGCATCCTGCGCGCCAGGCCCTGGCCGCGGTGCGAGGCGGCGACGTACACGCCCCACACATAGCCCTTGTGGGCGAGCTTGGCCGGCTGCTCGCGGCGCCAGGCGCAGGTGCCGACCAGCGTGTCGCCGTCGAACGCGCCGACCACGGCGCGCTGCGGCCCGGCCTGCAGTTGCCGCGCCACCTCGGCCAGCGGCGTGTCGCATTCTTCGTCGTGGCTCGCGATGAAGGCCAGCGGATCCAGCTTCAGCGCGAGCAGGCGCACGCGCTGGTAGTCGGCGGCATCGGCCGGGGTCAGGACGCGGATCTGCATGCGGGTCGGTTCAGCGTTCGCCTTGCCGGTAGGGTTTCATCAGGGCCTGAGGATACGCCGCGCGCCGCGCCATCACCACCAGCGCCGCGATGCTCAGCGCATACGGCAGCATCAGGTAGGCCTGGTACGGCAGCGCGACGCCGAACACGCCGCTGCCCGACTGCTGCAGCCGCAGCTGCAATGCATCGAACAGCCCGAACAGCAGCGCGCCCAGCAGCGCCTTGCCCGGCCGCCACGACGCGAACACCACCAGCGCCACGCAGACCCAGCCGCGCCCGTTGACCATGTTGAAGTAGAACGCGTTGAAGGCCGCCAGCGTCAGGAAGCTGCCGGCCACGCCCATCAGCGCCGAGCCGGCCACCAGCGCGCCGATGCGCAGCCGCGCGACCGACAGGCCCTGCCCTTCGGCCGCGGCCGGGTTCTCGCCGACCATGCGCAGGGCCAGGCCGAGCGGCGTGCGGTACAGCCCCCAGGCCACCAGCGGCACCAGCCCCAGCGCCAGCAGCGTGAGCGGCGTCTGCTGCTGCAGCACCGGCACCGGCAGCCAGGCCATCTCGGCGAACGGCTGGATGGTCGGCGGGCTGTCGACCTTCGGGAAGCTGACGCGGTAGGCGTAGCTCGCGAGGCTGCTGGCGAACAGCGTGATGCCCAGCCCCGCGACATGCTGCGACAGCGCCAGGCTCACCGTCAGCCCGCCGTGCAGCAGCCCGAGCAGCGCACCGGTGGCCGCGGCCACCGCCACGCCGGTCCACAGCCCGCCGCCGTGGTGCACGGTCAACCAGCCGGTGAACGCGCCGGCCACCATGATCCCCTCGATGCCGAGGTTCAGCACCCCGGCGCGCTCGCACAGCAGCACGCCCAGCGTGCCCAGCACCAGCGGCGTCGCGATGCGCAGCACCGCCACCCAGAACGGCAGGCTCGCGAACAGGTCCAGCGTCTCAGCCAGCACGGGCCGCTCCACCGCGGACGATGCGGAACTGCGCCAGCGCGCCGGCCACCAGCATCGCCAGCAAGGACACCGCGACGATCACGTCGGCGATGTAGGTCGGCACGTTGACGGCGCGGCCCATGCTGTCGGCGCCGACCAGGATGCCGGCGACGAAGACCGCCGCGGCGACGACGCCCAGCGGGTTCAGCGCGGCCAGCATCGCGATCACGATGCCGCTGTAGCCGTAGCCGGGCGACATGTCGAGCGTCAGGTAGCCGGCACGGCCCGACACCTCGATCGCGCCGGCCAGCCCGGCCAGCGCGCCCGACAGCAGCGCCACCCCCGCCGTGACGCGGCCGACGGGCAGGCCGGCGAAGGCGGCGGCGCGCGCATTGGCGCCGCTGGCGCGGATCGCGAAACCGGCGGTGGTGTACTTCAGCAGCGCCCACAGGCCGACCGACAGCGCCAGCGCCCACAGCAGCCCGGTGTGCAGCCGCGTGCGTTCCAGCAGGCGGCCCAGCTGCAGGTCATCCTGCAGCGCGACGCTCTGCGGCCAGCCCATCGCGCCGGGGTCCTTCATCGGGCCGTCCAGCATCATCGAGACGAACAGCAGCACGATGAAGTTCAGCAGCAGCGTCGTGACGACCTCGTCGACGCCGAGCCGGCTCTTCAGCAGCGCCGGGCCGAGCAGCAGCAGCGCGCCGGCCGCGGCCGCGGCGAGCATCATCAGCGGGAACAGCAGCCACGGCGACAGCGCGAAGCCGCTGCCGCCGTGCAGCCCGCCGACCGCGACGGCGGCGAGCGCGCCGACGTAGAGCTGGCCTTCGGCGCCGATGTTGAACAGCCGCGCGCGGAAGGCGACCGCCGCCGACAGCCCGGTCAGGATCAGCGGCGTGGCGCGCGTCAGCGTCTCGCTCCACGCGAAGCGCGAGCCGAAGCCGCCTTCGAGCAGCAAGGCGTAGGCGCGGCCCACCGGCGCGCCGGCCCAGGCCACCAGCAGCGAGCCGGCGAGCAGCGTGAAGGCCACCGCGGCGAACGGCGCGGCGAGCTGCCACGCGCGCGACGGCTGGGCGCGGCGCTCAAGCCGCATCGCGGGCCCCGCCGGCCATCGCGAGGCCGATCTGCGCGAGCGTCCAGCCGGCGGCCGGCCGCGCCTCGCCCAGGTGCCCTGCGTGCATCACCGCCACCCGGTCCGCGAGCGCGAAGATCTCGTCCAGGTCTTCGGAGACCAGCAGCACCGCGGCGCCTTGCTCGCAGGCCGCGAGCAGCCGCGCGTGCACATAGGCCACCGCGCCGATGTCCAGCCCCCACGTCGGCTGGTCGGCGACCACCAGCACCGGCGGTTCGCCACCGGGCGTCATCAGCGCACGGCCGAGGATCAGCTTCTGCATGTTGCCGCCGGACAGCGCGCGCGTCGGTGTGTTCAGGCCGCGCGCTTCGGTGCCGCGCACGTCGAAGCCGTCGACCAGCGCCTGCGCGTGGGCCCGGGCCGCGGCATGGCGGCGCAGCCCGCGGCGCGCGAAGGCGGGCGTGCCCTGGCGCTCGAGGATCGCGTTCTCCCACAGCGGCAGGTCGCCGACCACGCCGACCGCGTGCCGGTCTTCCGGGATGCGGGCGACGCCGGCGCGCACCCAGGCGGCCGGTCGGGCCGGCAGGGGCACGCCGCGCAGCTGCACCTCGCCCTCGCTGGGCGCGCGCAAGCCGAACAGCAGCTCGGCCAGCGCCTGCTGGCCGTTGCCGGCCACGCCGGCGATCGCGACGATCTCGCCGGCATGCAGCGACAGGTCGACGCGGTGCAGCAGGCGCCGCGCGCCATCGTCGACGCACGCGCCGGCCAGGCGGGCGACCTCGCCGCCACGTGGGCGGGGGATGCGGGTGGGCATCTCGACGCGCCGGCCCACCATCAGCTCGGCGAGTGCCGCCTTGTCGGCCTCGCCGGCCGGCAGCGTGGCCACCAGCCGCCCGGCGCGCAGCACGGCGATGCGGTCCGACACGCGCAGCACCTCGTCGAGCTTGTGGCTGATGAAGATCACCGCCAGCCCTTGCGCGACCAGCTGGGCCAGCGTCGCGAACAGCGACTCGGCCTCGGCCGGCGTCAGCACGGCGGTCGGCTCGTCGAGGATCAGGATGCGTGCGCCGCGGCGCGTGCCGGTCGGCACCAGGGCCTTGAGGATCTCGACGCGCTGCCGCTCGCCGACCGACAGCGTGCCGACGCGGGCGTCCGGATCCACCTGCAGCCCGAAGCGCCGGGCGGTGTCGAGCAGCGCCGCGCGCGCGGCGCGGCGGCGCGAGAAGGGCTGCCACAGCGGCTCGGTGCCGAGCATCACGTTGTCGAGCACGCTCAGGTTGTCGGCCAGCGTGAAGTGCTGGTGGACCATGCCGATGCCGGCGGCCAGCGCGGCCTTCGGCTGGCCGGGCGGCAGCGGCTCGCCGAAGGCCGCGATGCGGCCGGCATCGGCGACGTAGTGGCCGAACAGGATCGACACCAGCGTGCTCTTGCCGGCGCCGTTCTCGCCGAGCAGGGCGAGCACTTCGCCGGGGTTCAGCGACAGCGTGATGTCGTCGTTGGCCACCAGGCTGCCGAAGCGCTTGGTGATGCCTTCGAGCATCAGGGCGGGGGTCATGGGAGGCGATCCCGGAATGGCATCCGGGCTACAAGACGGGTAGCCCCGATGCCAATCCGGGACGTCATCACCATATCAGGGCAACTTCGGCCGATGCGCCGCGTCCGGCGCCGCGATGAAGGCCTGCAGTTCGGCCACCCGCGCATGCTTCGGCGCGAGCCCGACGAAGGTCGTGTACGCCTGCAACGCCTTCGCCTCGTTCCCCGCCTGCAGCTGCGCGTCCCCCAGGTTCAGGTAGGCCAGCGCGCGGCTGCCGTCCATCTCGATCGCCTTCTCGAACCAGCGCGCCGCCTCGGCCGGCTTGCCTCGCTTGAAGTAGACGAAGCCCAGGTTGTTGGCCGCCAGCGCGAACACCGGCTGCAGCTTCAGCGCCTCGGTGAAGGCCGCCTCGGCCTCGTCGTAGCGGCGCTCGCGGTACAGCGCGAGCCCGCGGTCGTTGGCGCGCTGCGCGGCCACGCGCGGGGCCACCGGTGCGGCGGCCGGCGTCGACAGCTTCACGTCCCCGCCTTCCAGGTTCTTGACGACGACCTGCACGTCCTTGGCGCCGCCGCCTTGCAGCGCGGCGGTCTTCGCGTCGTCGAGCCGCTTGTTCAGCTGGCTCGCATCGGCATCCAGCTGGCGCGAGTCGCCGCTCAGCGCCTCGCGGTCGGCGGCCACCTCGAACACGAACTCGCCGCCCTCCGACCCCGGCAGGCTGCCGAAGGCCGGCGTCTGGTGCGCGATCGCCGACACCGCCGGGGCCACGTAGGCGGCCAGCTCGGTGGCGGTGATCACGCTGTCGTCGTTCAGGTCGGCCTTGCCGTTCAGCGCCTGCAGCAGCGTCCAGGTGAACACCGAGTGTCCGCCCGGGCCGTCGTCGGCCACCTGCTGGTCGGCTCCGCCGGCGGTCAGCATCTGCCGGCCCAGCCGGCGCGCGTTGTCGCTCAGGAAGCTGGCCGTCTTCGGCGCGCCGCCGCCGCGCGTCAGCCCGAGGCCGGAGTAGCAGGCATCGATCAGGAACAGCACGTGCTTGGCCGGCGTGGCCTCGGCCACCTCCTGCAGCTGCGGCATCGAGATCGCGTCCGACGCGAACTCGGTCAGCGACGCGTCCACCGGGATCAGGTAGCCGACGTCGCGCCCGCTCGTCAGCTTGCGCGTGCCGCCGTGGCCGGCGTAGAAGACCAGGATGCGGTCGTCGCGCTTGAGCCTGGCCGGATCGGCCAGCTTCTCGTTCAGCACGCGCAGGATGTTGGCGCGTGTCGCCTCGCCGTCGTACAGCGCGGTCACGTTCGCCGGCTTGAAGCCGAAGCGCGCGACCAGCGTCTCCTGCACCGCGCGCGCATCGCGCACCGCGTGGTGCAGCTGCGGCCACTTCGCATAGCGGTCGATGCCGACCACCAGCGCGTAGCTGTCGCGGTACAGCGTGTCGGCGCCGGCGGAAAGCGCCGCATCGGGCGCGGCCCGGCGCGGCGCGTTGACGACGAACTTGCCGTCGCGCCAGGTCGCGAAGCGCCAGCCGTCGGCGACCAGCTGGTCCAGCACCAGCGGCAGCGCCTGCACGGTGCGGCCCTGGATGTCGTGGAACAGGATCACGCCGCGGCCGGCGCGGCCGACCTCGCTCAGCACCCGCTCGGCAATGCTCTTGGGCACCGGGTCGGCCCAGTCCATCGAGTCGACGTTCCACATCATCGAGCGCAGCTTCAGCCCCTCGACGGCACTGAGCGCGCCCTCGTTGCGCGCGCCGTACGGAAAGCGGAACAGCGACGACGGCTGGCGCCCGGTGGCGTCGAGCAAGGCCTCGGTCTGGGTGGTCTCGCTGCGCACCGCGTCGTCGCTCAGCTTGGCCATCACGCTGTGCGTGAAGCTGTGGTCGGCCAGCTGGTGGCCGGCTTGCAGCACGCGCCGGGCGACCGCGCCGTTCGGCCCGAGCTTCGCGTGGCCCTGCGCGTCGACCGTGCCCAGGTTGCGTCCCAGGTTGAAGAAGATCGCCGGCGCGTCGTAGCGCTTCAGGATGTCGAGGATGTCGTCGGTGTACTTCGGGTGCGGGCCGTCGTCGAAGGTCAGCACGACGGTCTTGGGCGGCAGCGAGCCGCCGAAGATCTCGCGCGAATCGGCCTCTTCGGCGGCACCCGACTTCGTCGACGGCGCGGTGTACGGCACGATGGTCGCGTAGTCCTTCAGGATCTGCTCGCGGGTGTAGAGCTTGCCGAGCTTGGCGACGTAGTCGGCCCACTTCTCGCGCTTGAGCTCGATGCCGCGCTGGGCGAAGCGGCCGAACACGTCCTTCAGCTCGCGGTCGTAGGCCTGCTCCACCTCGGCCAGCACGGCCAGGTCGTCGTTGGCGCGGCGCGCGAGCTTCAGGCCGGCGATCGACTGCGACTGCGCGTACTGCGCGGACAGGCGCAGCAGGAATTCCTTGAAGGCCAGCCGGTCGGCATCGAACCAGCCCGGCTCGTTCTCGATGCGATCGAGCAGCGCCTCCAGCGCCGGCAGCGTGGCCGGGTCGGTGGTGTTCGCCGCCGCGGCGGCCAGCGCGTCGACGCGTTCCTGCAGGTCATGGAACAGCAGCTGGCCGACCGCGCCGACGGCACGCCGCTCGGCCGGCTTGAGCGTGCGCTCGCCGGTCATCAGCACGATCATCTGGCGGTGTGCGGCCAGCACGCCGTCGGCGCGCTGCTGCAGTTGCGCTGCCAGCGCGACGCCGGGGGCCGGCGCGGAGGCGGGCGCCGGTGTTGCCACAGCGGCGGCCGAAGCAGGGGAGGCCGGGGCGGCCGCCGGTGCCGCGCCGCGGTCACACGCGGCCAGCGACAGGGTCAGTGCCAGGACGCAGGCCGAATGCGGCCGGCGGAAAGGTCGGAAAGAAGTCGGCATCAGGTCCTGGCAGGCGGCTCACTTCGCCGTCGGTTTCGGTTGCGAGTCGTCCACCTTGACGGCGAACGTGCCCTCGCGAATCGCCTTCTCCCGGGCCTGCACCTGCGCCGCCACGGCGGCGGGCACCTTGGCTGCAAACGTGCCCAGGGGTGCGAGTTCGCTGCCCTTGTATTTCATCATCGAATACGGGCCGTAGTCCTCGGCCTTGAACGTGCCGGAGCGGGCGTTCCGGATGGCCAGGTCGATGGTGGGCTCCATGTTCCACAGCGCCGATGCGACCACGGTGTCGGGGTACTTGTCCTGCGTGTTGATCACGTTGCCGATCGCGAGCTTGCCCTTCTCCTTGGCCGCATCGCTGACGCCGAAGCGCTCGGCGTACAGCAGGTCGGCACCGCGGTCGATCTGCGCGAAGGCAGCCTCCTTGGCCTTGGGCGGGTCGAACCACGAGTTGATGAAGGTGACCATGAACTCGACCTTCGGGTTGACCTCCTTCGCGCCGGCCATGAAGGCGTTCATCAGCCGGTTCACCTCGGGAATCGGGTAGCCGCCGACCATGCCGATCCTGTTCGACTTCGTCATGCCGCCGGCCACCATGCCCGACAGGTAGGCCGGCTCCTGGATGAAGTTGTCGAACACCGAGAAGTTGGGCTCCTGCGGCTTGCCCGAGCTGCCGAGCAGGAAGCTGGTCTTCGGGTAGTCCTTGGCCACCTTGCGCGCCGCGGCCTCGACCGCGAAGGCCTCGCCGACGATCAGCGCGTGGCCCTTCTCGGCATAGCCGCGCATCACGCGCTCGTAGTCGGCGTTGCTGACGTTCTCGCTGAAGACGTACTCGATCTCGCCGCGTGCCACCGCGGCCTTCAGCGCCTTGTCGATGCGGCTGACCCATTGCTGTTCCACCGGCACGGTGTAGATCGCGGCGACCTTGAGCTTGGCCTGGGCCCAGCCGGGGGCGGCCCAGGCGGCGAGCGAGGTGGCGATCACGCCGAGCGCGGCGCGGCGGACGAGGGGCATGGACATGCGAGCTCCTTCGGGTGGGGTGATGCGTGTGGGGTGGGTGCGGCGATTAAGCAAGAGCCGTTCCGCCAGCGTCAATCCGGTCCGTTCCCCGGGCGCCTAAAATCGCGCTTTCCCGCCCCGCTCTGCTTCCCCATGAACCTCTCCGCCCTTTCCGCCCTCTCGCCGCTGGACGGCCGTTACGCCGCCAAGGTCGCGGCCCTGCGACCGCTGCTCAGCGAGTTCGGCCTGATGCACCGGCGCGTGCAGGTGGAGGTGGAGTGGTTCATCGCGCTGTCGGACGCCGGCCTGGCCGAGTTCAAGCCGCTCAGCGAGGCCTCGCGCGGGCTGCTGCGCGGGCTGGTGGCGCGCTTCGGCGAGGCCGATGCGCAGGCCATCAAGGACATCGAGCGCACGACCAACCACGACGTCAAGGCGGTCGAGTACTGGCTGAAGGGCCGCTTCGAGTCCAACCCCGAGCTGAAGGCGGCCGGCGAGTTCGTGCACTTCGCCTGCACCAGCGAGGACATCAACAACACCAGCCACGGCCTGATGCTGAAGGCGGCGCGCACCGAGGTGCTGCTGCCCACGCTGGACCGCATCGTCGACGTGCTGCGCGGCCTGGCGGTCGAGCTGGCCGAGGTGCCGATGCTCAGCCGCACACACGGCCAGACAGCCAGCCCGACGACGGTGGGCAAGGAGATCGCCAACGTGGTCGCGCGGCTGAACGGCGCGCGCGAGCGCATCGCCGGCGTCAAGCTGCTGGCCAAGATGAACGGCGCGGTCGGCAACTACAACGCGCACCTGTCGGCCTACCCCGAGCTCGACTGGGAGGCGTTCTCGAAGAAGGTGGTCGAGGAGGCGCTGGGGCTGAGCTTCAACGCGTACACGATCCAGATCGAGCCGCACGACTACATGGCCGAGCTGTTCGATGCGGTGACGCGCACCAACACCATCCTGATCGACTGGTCGCGCGACGTCTGGGGCTACATCAGCCTGGGCTACTTCAAGCAGCGCACCAAGGAAGGCGAGATCGGCTCGAGCACGATGCCGCACAAGGTCAACCCGATCGACTTCGAGAACGCCGAGGGCAATTTCGGCCTGGCGAACGCGCTGCTGACCCACCTGAGCCAGAAGCTGCCGATCAGCCGCTGGCAGCGCGACCTGACCGACAGCACGGTGCTGCGCAACATGGGCGTGGCGCTGGGCTACGCGGTGCTGGGCTACGACAGCCTGCTGCGCGGGCTGGGCAAGCTGGAGGTCAACCGCGAAGCACTCGCCGCCGACCTGGACCACGCCTGGGAAGTGCTGGCCGAGCCGATCCAGACGGTGATGCGGCGCTACAAGCTCGCCAACCCGTACGAGCGGCTGAAGGAGCTGACGCGCGGCAAGACGATCACGCGCGAGGCGATCCGCAGCTTCATCGGCACGCTCGAGATCCCCGAGGCCGAGAAGGCCCGGCTGCTGGCGATGACGCCGGGCAGCTACACCGGGATCGGCGCCGAGCTGGCGAAGCGGATCGGCGGCGCATGAAATTCACCGACCAACTGCGCCGCGCCGAGCGCCGCAACGATTCGCTGCTGTGCGTCGGCCTCGACCCCGACCCGGCGAAGTTCCCCGGCAGCTGGAAGGGCGACGCCAGCCGCATCTTCGACTTCTGCGCCGCCATCGTCGATGCGACGAAAGACCTGGTGATCGCCTTCAAGCCGCAGGTCGCCTACTTCGCCGGCAACCGCGCCGAAGACCAGCTGGAACGCCTGATGGCGCACATCAGGCGCGTCGCGCCCGAGGTGCCGGTGATCCTGGACGCCAAGCGTGGCGACATCGGTTCCACCGCCGAGCAGTACGCGCGCGAGGCCTTCGAGCGCTACCAGGCCGATGCGGTGACGCTGTCGCCCTTCATGGGCTTCGACTCGATCGAGCCCTGGTTGCGCTACGGCGACAAGGGCCTGATCCTGCTGTGCCGCACCTCCAACCCCGGCGGCTCCGATCTGCAGGCCCAGCCGCTGGCCAACGGCGCGCTGGTCTACGAGCACATCGCGCGCCTCGCGCAGACCGACTGGAACCGCAGCGGTCAGCTCGGCCTGGTGGTCGGCGCGACCTTCCCCGGCGAGATCGCCCGCGTGCGCGAACTGGCGCCGACGCTGCCGCTGCTGATCCCGGGCGTCGGCGCGCAAGGCGGCGACGCGGCGGCCACGGTGCGCGCCGGCTGGCGGGCCGATGCGCCCATCGTCGTCAACTCGTCGCGCGCGGTGCTGTATGCCTCGAGCGGCGACGATTTCGCATCGGCCGCGCGCCGCGCGGCGCAGGCGACGCGGCAGGAATTGAACGCGCACAAGTCCGCGGCATGACGCGGCTGGCGAGCGTGCACTCCTGCACGCTCGCGCAAGCCGCCGCGCCGGAATCGGGAAAACCTGCCTGCCCCGCGCGGGCGCAGCGGTGACACACTTGCGAAGCCGCACCCGCTGAGCGGCCCAAGCGCCGTGCCCCTCGCCTCTCCCCTGCCCCTCTTGCCGCGCGAACCGCTGGACCGGCTGGTGGCCCGCCTGTTCTTCGGTACCGGCGTGGGCGTCTCGCTGGCCGGCGCGCTGATCTACCTGTCCTCCGCGCTGCAATTGCGCCCCGGCATGCGCGCGCTGCTGGTGGCCGACTGCCTGGTGCTGGCCGCCAGCTTCGCGGCCGGCATGTGGGCCCTGCCGCGCGTCGCATTGCCGCGGCTGGTGCAGGTGATGGGCTGGATCGCGTCGATCGCCGTGCTGGTCACCGCCGTCGGGGCCGGCCAGGGCGTGCATGCGCTGAACCTGGGCTACCTGGGCCTGCTGATCTGCGTCGTGACGGTGCTCGCGAGTCCTGCCTCGGGCGCGCTGCTGGCGGTCGCGATGGGAGCGGCCGTCGCCGCGCTGGCGGCGGCCGACGGCTCGCGCTGGCTGCCCGGCCCGGCCTCGCTGACGGTGTTCCCGCTGCCGATGCGCGTCGTCACGCACTGGCTGATCTTCGCGTCGGGTGCCGCCGCCGGGCTGCTGATCGCCGGCGTGGTGCGGCGCGCGCTGGCCGAGGCCAGCGAACGCGAGGAGCGTTTTCGCAACCTGCTGCTGATCGCTGCCGACTGGTACTGGGAGCTCGACGCCGACCTGCGCTTCACGCACATCGCCGACAAGCTCAACCAGTACTCCGGCATCGATGCGCGCGAACGCATGGGCCGCCGCCCGTGGGAGATGCCGCAGATCGGGCTGGACGACGAAACGCTCGCACGCCACCGCGCCGACCTCGAAGCCCACCTGCCGTTCAGCAACCTGCTCGCGACGCGGCCCGGGCTGGACGGCGAGATGCGCCACAGCGTCGTCAGCGGCCGGCCGCGCTTCGACGCGCAGGGGCGCTTCCTCGGCTACTGGGGCATGGGCCGCGACATCACCGCCGAGGTCGAGGCGCGCCGTGCCACCGTCGAGAGCGAGCGCCGCTACCGCGAGCTGTTCCACCGCTCGCCGACGGCCCTGGTGCTGCACCGCAACGGCATCGTGATCGATGGCAACGATGCGGCGGCGCGGCTGTTCGGCTTCGCGTCGGCGTCGGCGATCAAGGGCTTCGACCTGCGCCGCCTCTACCCGCCCGGCCCGTCGCAGGACGTGGTGGGCCAGCGCGTCGCGGCGCTCGAGGCGCTGCCGGTCGGCGAGGGGCTGGGCGTCGCCGAGTTCGAGCTGGTCTCGCTGGACGGCAGGGCGCTGGTCGCGGAGGCGTCCGGCATGCGCGTCGACGCGCCGGACGGCCCGGCCACGCTGTCGATGTACCACGACATCACCGCGCGCGTGCAGGCCGAGCGGGGGCTGCGCCGCTCGGAGGCGATGCTGTCGCACCTGGTCGCCACCAGCCCCGACTGCATCACCCTCACCGAGGCCGAGACCGGCCGCTACGTGATGGTCAACGAGAGCTTCACCCACATCACCGGCTGGCGCAGCGACGAGGTGATCGGCCGCACCGCCGGCGAGATCGGCATCTGGAACCGGCAGGCCGACCGCGACGCGCTGGTCGACGGCCTCGCGAAGGGCGACCTCATCACCGACCTGCCGGCCACCTTCGTGCGGCGCACCGGCGAACCGGTGTCGCTGCTGCTGTCGGCGGCGCGCTTCCGCATGGACGGCCGCGAGTACCTGGTGCTGAACGGCCGCGACGTCACCGAGACCGAGCGCGTGCGCCTGCAGCACGAGGCCATCCTGCACAACGCGTCGATCGGCATCGCGCTCACGCGCGAGCGCCGCTTCATGCAGACCAACCCGTGCTTCGAGGCGATGTTCGGCTGGCCGGCCGGCGCGCTGATCGGCCAGCCGGGGCAGGTGGTGTGGCGCGACGAGGCCGACTATGCCGAGATGGGCCGGCTGGTCGGGCCGCTGCTGGCGCAGGGCCAGCCGGTGGAGATCGAGCGCGTGATGCGGCGCGGCGATGGCAGCAGCTTCCTGTGCCGCCTGCTGGCGCAGGCGGTCGACCCGAGCCACCCGAGCCAGGGCGGCACGATCTGGATCGCCGAGGACGTGACCGAGCGGCGCGCCTTCGAGCAGGCGCTCGCGCATGCGCGCGACGTGGCCGAGGCGGCCAACCAGGCCAAGAGCACCTTCCTGGCCAACACCAGCCATGAGATCCGCACGCCGCTGAACGGGCTGCTGGGGCTGGCGCGGCTCGCGATGCGGCCGGGGCTGGATGCGCTGCGGCGCGACCAGTACCTGGCGCAGATCCAGGAGAGCGCGCAAAGCCTCGCCAGCATCATCTCGGACATCCTCGACCTGTCGAAGATCGAGGCCGGCAAGTTCAGCGTCGAGACGGTGGCCTTCGACCTGCGCGGGCTGCTGGTGGCGGTGCAGCGCGCCTACCAGTCGCTGGCGCAGGCGCGCGGGCTGACGCTGCGGCTGGCGATGGCCGACGAGGTGCCGGGCACGGTGCTGGGCGACCCGGTGCGGGTGCGGCAGATCCTGAGCAACTACCTGACCAACGCCATCAAGTTCACCGACCGTGGGCACGTGACGCTGGAAGCCGCGCCGGGTGGCGGCGGGCTGGTGCGGCTGGCGGTGACCGACACCGGCCCGGGCATCGCCGCGCAAACGCAGCAGCGGCTGTTCCAGCCCTTCACGCAGGCCGACAGCTCGACGACGCGGCGCTACGGCGGCACCGGCCTCGGGCTGTCGATCTGCAAGGAGCTGGCGACGCTGATGGGCGGGCGTGTCGGCGTCGAGAGCGAGCCGGGCCGGGGCAGCCGGTTCTGGGCCGAGCTGCCGCTGCCGGTGACGCATGCGCGCGAGGTCGGCACCGATGCCGAATCGCTGGACACCGCCTCGCTGGCCGGCGCGCACGTGCTGATGGTGGAGGACAACCCGGTCAACATGATGATCGGTGTCGCGATGCTGGAGCAGTGGGGCGTCGACGTGGTGCAGGCGGTGGACGGCGTGGAGGCGCTGGCCGCGGTGCAGCGCTCGGTCGACGCCGGGCGCCTGTTCGACGTGGTGCTGATGGACGTGCAGATGCCGCGCCTGAGCGGCCACGAGGCGGCGCGGCAGCTGCGCGAACGCTACCCGGCGGACGAGCTGCCGATCATCGCGCTGACCGCGGCGGCGCTGGTGTCGGAGCGCGAGCAGGCGCTGGCGGCGGGGATGAACGAGTTCCTGACCAAGCCGATCGATGCGCACCGCCTGCGGCAGGCACTGTTGCGCGCGGTTGCGCAGACCGAGAAGCGCGCGTAGCCCGGATGCCAATCCGGGGTTTGTCCGACACATCCCGGATTGGCATCCGGGCTACGTGAGCGGCAGCGCCCGCTGGCGTTTCCCGGTCAGCACGTACAACGCATTCGCCAGCGCCGGCGCCACCGGCGGCGTGCCGGGCTCGCCCATGCCGCCCGGCGCGCGCGTGCTGGGCACCAGGTGCGTCTCGATGCGCGGGCAATCCGCCAGCTTCAGCACCGGGTAGTCCGGGAAGTTGGCCTGCTTCACCACGCCGCCCTCGATGTCGATGCGCCCGTACAGCGCCGCCGACAGCCCGAACACCACCGCGCTCTCCATCTGCTGCGCGACGATGCCGGGGTTGACCACCGTGCCGATGTCGGCCGCGCACACCACGCGGTGCAGGCGCGGCTTGCCGTCCGGCAGCGACACCTCCACCACCTGCGCGACGATGCTGCCGAAGCTCTCGTGCAACGCGATGCCGCGCGCCTGCCCCACCGGCAACGGCTGCCCCCAGCCGGCCTTGGCGGCGGCAAGCTTCAGCACCGCCGCATGGCGCGGCATCTCGCCCAGCAGCCCGAGGCGGAACTGCACCGGGTCCTGCTTCGCCGCCTCGGCCAGCTCGTCGATGAAGCACTCGCTGAAGAACGCATGGTGCGAATGCCCGACCGAGCGCCAGTAGCCCACCGGCACGCCGCTGTGCGTCGCGACTTGCGCGATGCGCTGGTTCGCGATCGCGTACGGCAGGTCGTACAGGCCCTCGGCCGCACTCTTGTCCGGCGTGTCGACCGGCCCGGCCAGCGCCGGCAGCACGCGCTCGATCCAGCGCGGCGTGATCGCGTCGCCGGCCGCGGTGATCGCGAGCCCGCTGACCATGCCTTTCGCGTCCAGGCTGGCCTGCATCAGCGCAACCCCCGCCGGGCGGTAGAAATCGTGCGTCGTGTCTTCTTCTCGCGGCCACACCAATTGCACCGGCAGGCCGCTGCACTCGAGCGCAATGCGCACCGCCTGCGCGACGAAATCGACGTCGAGCCGGCGCCCGAAGCCGCCGCCCAGGTAGCTGACGTGCAGCGTCACCGCGTCGGGCTCGACCCCGGCGACACGCGCCGCGATGGCGCGCGCCATGTCCGGCACCTGCGTCGGCACCCACAGCTCGACCCGGCCGTCGTGCACGCGCGCGGTGCAGTTGATCGGCTCCATCGCCGCATGCGCCAGGTAGGGCGCGCGGTACAGGGCCTCGAGGCGCCGCGCCGCGCCGGCCTGCGCCTGCTTCACGTCGCCGCGGGTGTGGAACGCGAAGCCGCCGTCCGTTTGCGCGGCGGCGCGCGCGGCACGCTCCAGCGCTTCGTCGATGCGCCGCGTGTCGGCCGCGCCGGCCGGCGGCGGCGCCCAGTCGATCTCCAGTGCCTGCGCGCCGCGCCGCGCATGCCAGGTGCTGCGCCCGACCACGGCCACCGCCGCGGTCGATCCGGCATACGGGCCGAGGCGCACCACGCGCTGCACGCCGGGCAGCTTCATCGCCGGCTCGACGTTCACGCGCTGCGGGCTGCCGCCCAGCATCGGGCAGTGGCGGATCACCGCATACAGCTGGCCGGGCTGGCGCGTGTCGAGGCCGAAGCGCGCCGTGCCGTCGACCTTGGCCGCCAGGTCGGTGCGCGGCGCCGGCGTGCCGATCAGCTTCCAGTCCTTCGGGTCCTTGGTCTTCACGTCGCCGACCGGCGTCGCCGCGGCCAGCCTGGCGAGTTCGCCGAAGTGCGCGTGCGGCCCGGAGACGTGGCTGATCACGCCGTTGCGCACCTGCAGTTCCTCGCGCGGCAGCTTCCATTGCAGCGAGGCCGCGCCCAGCAGTTGCGCGCGCGCGGTGGCGGCGGCCAGCCGCAGCACGTCCCAGGCGTCGGCGACGCTGGACGAGCCGCCGGTGACGCTGAGGCCCAGCTCGCGCGCGAACTTGCCGACCATCCACTGGCCGGCCTTGACGGTGGCGGTCTCGCGGCCGGGCTCGCTGTCGACCGGGTGGAAGGGCAGCGCGCCGACGAACATCGCGACGTTGCCGTAGATCGATTGCGGCGCCGCCTGCACCAGCTTCACGCGCGCGAGCGGGGTGTCGAGCTCGTCGGCCACCAGCATCGCGAGCGCGGTGTGGATGCCCTGGCCCATCTCGCTGCGGTTCATCGCCAGCAGCACCTGGCCATCGGGCTCGATGCGGATCCAGCCGTTCAGCGTCACCGTGCCGTCGCTGGCCGGCAGCGGGTTGGGGCTGCCGAGCCGGCTGCGCGCCGGCAATGCGCTCCAGCCGACCAGCAGCGCGCCGCCCGCGCCCAGGGCACTCAGCAGCAGGCTGCGGCGTTTCATGGGTGCACCGCTCACGCGCGCGCCTCGGCGGCCGGCTTGTCGCCGCGCAGCATCGCCGCGGCGCTCTTGATGGCCTCGCGGATGCGCGGGTAGGTGCCGCAACGGCACAGGTTGGTGATGGCCGCGTCGATGTCGGCGTCGCTCGGGTTGCGGTTCCTGCCCAGCAGGTCGGCGGCGGCCATCAGCATGCCGCTCTGGCAATAGCCGCATTGCGGCACCTGGTGCGCGATCCACGCGCGCTGCAGCGGATGCGGCGCGCCGGGCGTGCCCAGCGCCTCGATGGTGCGCACCGGCTTGCCTTCGGCGGCCGACAGCGGCGTCACGCACGACCGCACGGCCTGGCCGTCGACGTGCACCGTGCAGGCGCCGCAGGCGGCGACGCCGCAGCCGAACTTGGTGCCGGTGAGGTTGAGCACGTCGCGCAGCACCCACAGCAGCGGCATGCCGGGCTCGACCGCGTCGGCGGGCAGGGGCAGGGATCGGCCGTTGACGGTCAGTTCCATGGGGCAGTGGCTCCGGGTTCGGGCCTCATTCTGTGCCGGGGCGGCCGCCGCCGATGTGGCGTCAACGAAACGGGGTGTGACCGGCCGCACACGCGTCCGGGTTTATCCTGACGGGCTTGTCACCTGTCCCGCCGGAGTTTTTGCCGATGAATCGTCGCCTGTCCTGTCTGGCCGCTGCCGCGGTCGCCGCCTCGCTGTCCGGTGCCGCCCTGGCGCAGTCGGCGTCCTCGATCACGCTGTACGGGCTGGTCGACATGTCCGCCGGCCGCTTCCAGGATGCCGGCACGCAGCGCACGCTGCGCGCCGAGAGCGGCAAGATGACCACCAGCTTCCTCGGTTTCAAGGGCACCGAAGACCTGGGTGGCTCGCTGAAGGTGAAGTTCGCGCTCGAGCACTACCTGCGCGCCGACACCGGCAGTGCCGGCCGCGCCGGCGGCGATGCGTTCTGGGGGCGCAACGCCTATGTAGGCTTCCAGGGCGATTTCGGCACCAGCACGCTGGGGCGCAACACGACGCCGCTGTTCGTCTCGACGCTGGCCTTCAACGCGCTCGGCGATTCGTTCGGCTTCTCGCCCAGCATCCGCCAGGTCTTCGCGCCCAGCACCGGCCTCGCGTTCTACGGTGACACCGGCTGGAACAACTCGCTGCTGTACAACACCTCGAACCCCGAGGGCTACAACGTGAGCCTGATCGGCAACCTGGGCGAGGGCGCGGCGGGCGCGACCGGCCGCAACGTCGGCGGCCACTGGATGCTCGTCACGCCGACCTGGGGGGCGACCATCGCGTACCAGCAGGTGAAGAATGGCGCCGTCGGCCTGCCCGCCGGCTTCGAGCGTCAGGACACCTGGCAGCTGGGCGGTTCGTACGACTTCAGCGCCGTGAAGCTCTACGCGCAGGCCACCCGCGTGAAGACGCTGGCGACGCTGGACACCAAGACGACCATTTATGGCCTGGGCGCCTCGGTGCCGGTGGGTGCGCTCGGCAAGGTGGTCGCGCAGTACGGCCAGGCGAATGCCGACTTCAACCCCGGCGAGGTCAAGAACCGCACGTTGACGCTGGGCTACGACCATGCGCTGTCGAAGCTGACCGATGCCTATGCGATCGTGATGAACGACCGGCTCACGAACGCCGACAACGGCACCAGCGTGGCGGCCGGGCTGCGCGTGCGGTTCTAGAAGGAGCGCCCATGCCCGCCACCGCCCTGGCCCACCTGCCCGCCGAAGGCGCCCCCGAACTGCTGTTCCTGCTGTTCCACGGCGTCGGCGCCGACGCGTCGAACATGGCACCGCTCGCGCAACGCCTGGTCGCCGAGTATCCGCAGGCCGCCGTCGTCTGCCTGGACGCGCCGGATCCGTTCGACGGCGTGCCCGGCGGCGGCAGCGGCTGGCAGTGGTTCTCGATCCAGGGCATCACCGAAGACAACCGCCCGCAGCGCGTCGCACAGGCGCTGCCGCGCTTCATCGCGATGGTGCGCGGCGTGCAGCAGCAGCTGAACGTGTCGTGGCCGTGCACCGCGCTGGTGGGCTTCTCGCAGGGCGCCATCATGTCGCTCGAGGCGGTGCAGGCCGAACCGGCACTGGCCGGCCGCGTGCTGGCCTTCTCGGGCCGCCACGCCACGGCGCCTGAACACGTGCCCGAAGACACCACGGTGCATCTGTTTCACGGCATGACCGACCGTGTCGTCCCCTGCGGCCCGGCCATCGACTCGGCCGAGCGCCTGGTGGCGCTGGGCGGCGACGTCACCGCCGACGTGCTGCCCGGCATCGGTCACGAGCTGCACCCGCTGCTCGTGGACAAGGCCATCGAGCAGCTGCGCACCTTCCTGCCGAAGAAGGTCTGGCGGCAGGCGATGAGCGAGGCGCCGATCCTGCCCCGCGCCGCATCCAGCGACGAATTGAATTGAATCCATTCGCGTGGCATGGGGTTTGCTGACTTGCATACAAGTCGGTACCCGATGCGGACGCATGCGCCAAGCCTGGGCGTGAGTCGAGGGGGTGCCGGCCTGTTCCGCCGCATTCCCAAAACCAACCCCAAGGATCCCCCATGCGCATTCGAATCGTCTCGAAGCTCGCCACCTGTGCCGTGCTGTCCGCCTGTGCCGCGGGCGCCGGTGCCGCCGAATGGAGCGACGCCTTCATCGGCTACACCTATGGCACCAAGTTCAAGGAGCCGGGCAGCGATGCCGACGTCAAGAAGCAGGTCGCGACGCTGCAGTACGTCGGCGGCTACAAGTACGGCGTCAACTTCTTCGCCGTGGACATGCTGGCGTCCGAGGAGAACAACAACGCCAACAACAGCGACCGCGGCGCGCACGAGGTGTACGTCACCTACAGCAACACGGTGAGCTTCGGCAAGGTGAGCGGCAAGCCGATGAAGTTCGGCCCGATCCGCGACGTCGGCTTCCAGTTCGGCTTCGACTTCAACTCGAAGAACGATGCGTTCGGCGCCGGCCTCACGAAGTACATCGCCGGGCCGAAGGTGGAGTTCGACGTGCCGGGGCTGCTGACGCTGGGCCTGCTGTACTACAAGGAGAACAACAACAACAGCCTGGCCGGCACGCACGTCAACTTCGACGCGGCGCCGCGCCTGGCCGCGGTGTGGAGCTTCGACTTCAATGCCGGCCTGCCGGCGGTCTTCAAGGGCTGGGGCACCTGGACCGGCGAGAAGGGCAAGGACGGCTTCGGCGGCGACACCGCGGCCGAGACCTGGACCGAGATGGGCCTGCTGTGGGACGTCGGCTCGGCGGCCGGCACGCCCAAGACCTTCTATGCGGGCCTGGGCTACCAGTACATCAAGAACAAGTTCGGCAACCAGCCGTCACTGGCGGGCACCAAGGTGTCGGCGCCGTCGCTGAAGGCCGAATATCACTTCTAGGCCTCACGTCTAGTCCAGCACCACCTCGGTCTTCACCGCCCCCGCACGGTCCGCACGCGCGCTGAGTGCCAGCCGCGTGCCCTTCGGTGCGCGCACGACCCACTCGGCCACCGCGCGGTCGGCCGTGACCTCGCGCGTCGGCAGGAAGGCCTGCAGCGTGCTCTTCGGGCCGTGGCCTTCGAGCTGCGGCCCTTCCATGCGCTCCTTGCCGCTGACCAGCGACACCGCCGCATCGCCCGGCGGCAGGTGGATCTCGAACATCGTGCCGCGTACCGTCTTGCGCGCCAGCGCCCGCTTGCTCACGTAGGCCGGCAGGTACCCGCTGTTGCACACCGCCAGCCGCACGCGCCAGGTGTCGGGCCCGAGCGCGCGCACCTCGGTGCGCAGCAGCTCCAGCTTCGGCAGGCTCAGCGCGATCTGGTTCATCCACGCCGGGAAACGCGCCGCCTCGCGCTCGCGCAGGTTCGGCGGCGGGTTGCGCCAGAAGTTCATCTTGTCCCAGCCGCCGATCTCCACCGGCCCCAGCTGCGGGTGGTGGAAGGGCTTCCAGTCGACGTGGGCCTGGCCGCCGCACTGCTCGTCGCTCCACTTCAGCAGCTTCAGGTCGTCCGATTCGGGGTGGTCGCGGAACCAGTCGATCCACTTGTAGCCCTCGATGCCGGCCTCCTTGTTCGGCGACCACAGCTCCACCACCCAGAACAGCGCACCCAGGTGCTCGTAGACCCAGTCCTGCGTGCCGGTGATCACTTCCTTCGGGTGGTACTTGAAGTCGTGCCAGATGCTGATGGCCGGGTAGCCGGTCAGCTTCTCGCCCATCGCGCTGAAGCGCTTGTACGACCACAGGTCCTCGGGGATCATGTCGTCGTCGCTCTGCGTGCCCATCGGCCGCAGGATCACGCCGCTGTGCGTGTGGTAGCTGATCGCCGCGCCGATGTTCGGGTGCTTCAGGATGAACTCGATCATCGCCCGCACCTCGGGCTCGCTGGCCGGATACGGACCGGCGCCGACCTGCTCGAACTCCTGGCGCCAGAAGGCCGGGAAGTTGCGGTTCAGGTCCAGCCCTTCCGGGTCGCGGTTCACGTTGACGGTGAGGCCGTCGTAGTTCTTCAGCAGGCCCTCGGGCATCAGCCGGTAGTACTCGCCGCCGAACTCGCCCGGCTCGCGCGGCACCATCAGGCGCGGGTCCTGCGTGCTCTTGCGGTAGGTGCCGTGCGGATCCGGGATGCGCATCGTCAGCATGCGGCCGTCGCCGTCGATGTCTTCCATCGTCAGGCCCTCGACGGGCTCCTCGTCGTACGGGTAGCTGCGCGTCGACGAACGGATGTGGCGCGGCCGCTCGGCCAGCGCCAGCTCGGCCCCGTCGGGATTGATGCGCGGGCAGATGTAGATGGCGCGCGTGTCGAGCAGCTGCGTCACCTGCCGGCCCTCGTCGCTGCTGGCGCCGTACTGCGTCACCAGGTGGTGCAGGTAGTACAGGCAGGTGGTGCTGGCCGTCAGCTCGGCCGCGTGGATGTTGCCGTCGGCCCAGAACGCGGGCTTGTCGGTGTCGGGGCCGGTGGCGGTGTTGGTGACCGCCGCGACCCAGATGTCGCGGCCCTCGTGGCTCTTGCCGATCGATTGCACCTGCACCAGCCCGGGGTGGGCGTCGGCGTAGTCGAACAGCAATCGGGTCAGGGCGTCGTATTTGTAGAAGATGTCGAAGCGTGGCGTGGGCGTGGCGGGCAACGTCATGGGACTACATGAATTGATTTGCGGCGAAGGCGTTAGTGTGTTCTAGAATCCGCTCGCTTGTCGGGGTGCCGAGGATGTGAATCCGAGGCTGAGAGGGCGCTCGCCGCCTAACCCGTTGAACCTGATTGGGGTCATCCCCGCGTAGGAAACAGCACTCGGCCACGGCGCATCTGCTCATGCAGGGCGCGGTCCCAGGCAGGCACCCACCTCTCTGGAGATCGCATGGCCAAGAACGCTTCCTCCGTCGACACCGACGAGCTGTCCCGCCGCATCACCCGCACGCCGTTCCCCGGCTCGCGCAAGATCTACCTCGAAGGCAGCCGCACCGACCTGCGCGTGCCGTTCCGCGAGATCGCGCTCTCCGACACGCTGGTGCAGCAGCCGCAAGGCGAAGCGCTGCGCGAGCCGAACCCGCCGCTGCGCGTGTACGACCCGTCCGGCCCCTACACCGACCCGCAGGCGCCCATCGACATCACGCGCGGCCTGCCACCGCTGCGCCGCGCCTGGATCGCCGACCGCGGCGACAGCGAAGCCCTGCCGCAGATCAGCAGCGCCTACGGCCGCCAGCGCCTCGACGACCCGGCGCTCGCCGCGCTGCGCATGCAGGGCGCACCGCTGCCGCGCCGCGCCCGCAGCGGCGGCAACGTCTCGCAGATGCACTACGCGCGCCGCGGCATCGTGACGCCCGAGATGGAGTTCATCGCGCTGCGCGAGAACCTGGTGCAGGCGCAGCTGCGCGAGCGCCTCGCGACCGAGCGGCTGCCGCAGCGCGGCCGGCATTTCGGCGCGGCCATCACGCCCGAGATCACGCCCGAGTTCGTGCGCGCCGAGGTGGCCCGCGGCCGCGCGGTGATCCCCTGCAACCTGAACCACCCCGAGAGCGAGCCGATGGTGATCGGCCGCAACTTCCTCGTGAAGGTCAACGCCAACATCGGCAACTCCGCCGTCACCTCCGGCATCGAGGAAGAGGTCGACAAGCTGGTGTGGGCCATCCGCTGGGGCGCCGACACGGTGATGGACCTGTCGACCGGCGAGAACATCCACGAGACGCGCGAGTGGATCCTGCGCAACTCGCCGGTGCCCATCGGCACGGTGCCGATCTACCAGGCGCTGGAGAAGGTGCACGGCAAGGCCGAGGAGCTGACCTGGGAATTGTTCCGCGACACGCTGGTCGAGCAGGCCGAGCAGGGGGTCGACTACTTCACCATCCACGCCGGCGTGCGGCTGGCCCACGTGCCGCTGACGGCCAACCGGCTCACCGGCATCGTCTCGCGCGGCGGCTCGATCATGGCCAAGTGGTGCCTGGCGCACCACCGCGAGAGCTTCCTGTACGAACGCTTCGACGAGATCTGCGAGATCATGAAGGCGTACGACGTGTGCTTCTCGCTCGGCGACGGGCTGCGCCCCGGCTCCATCGCCGACGCCAACGACGAGGCCCAGTTCGCCGAGCTGCACACGCTGGGCGAGCTGACGCAGGTGGCCTGGAAGCACGACGTGCAGGTGATGATCGAAGGCCCCGGCCACGTGCCGCTGCAGCTGGTGCAGGAGAACGTCGACAAGCAGCTCGAGGCCTGCGCCGAGGCGCCGTTCTACACGCTGGGCCCGCTGCTCACCGACATCTCGCCCGGCTACGACCACATCGCGTCGGCGATGGGCGCGGCCAACATCGGCTGGTACGGCACCGCGATGCTGTGCTACGTGACGCCGAAGGAACACCTGGGCCTGCCGAACCGCGACGACGTGAAGCAGGGGCTGATCGCCTACAAGATCGCCGCGCACGCGGCCGACCTGGCCAAGGGCTACCCGGGCGCGCAGATGTGGGACAACGCGGTCTCGAAGGCGCGCTTCGAATTCCGCTGGGAAGACCAGTTCCGCCTCGCGATCGATCCCGACACCGCGATGGCCTACCACGACGAGACGCTGCCGAAGGAGAACGCGAAGGTCGCGCACTTCTGCTCGATGTGCGGGCCCAAGTTCTGCTCGATGAAGATCAGCCAGGAGGTGCGCGACTTCGCCAAGCGCGAGAGCGCCAAGCCGGTGATCGAGATCCGCCAGGCGCTGGCCGACAAGGCGCAGGAGTTCCGCGCCCACGGCGGCGAGATCTACAGCTGAGCATGGCTGCGGACTGCGATGTGCTGATCGCCGGCGCCGGGCTGGCCGGCCGGCTTTGCGCGTGGCGCTGTGCCCGCGCCGGGCGGCGCGTGCGGCTGTTCGACGCGGGGCGGCGCGACGACGCGCGCTCGGCCAGCGCGGTGGCGGCGGCGATGCTGTCGCCGCTGGCCGAACTGGCGGTGGCCGACGACGCGGTGTTCGCGCTCGCGCAGCAGGCGATGGCGCTGTGGCCGCAGTGGCTGGACGCGCTGCGCGCCGACAGCGGCCGCGAGGTGTACTTCCGGCGCGCCGGCACGCTGGTGCTGGCGCACCCGGCCGATGCCGGCAGCCTGGATCACTTCGAGCGCGTGCTGCGGCACAAGCTGCCTGCGGCGCAGCGGGCCGCGCTCGAGGTGCTCGATGGCGACGGCATCGCGCAGCACGAGCCGGCGCTCGAAGGGCGCTTCGCGCGCGGCCTGCTGCTGCACGGCGAGGGGCAACTCGCCAACGACGAACTGCTGGCCGCGCTGGCGCGCGCGCTCGACCGCCTGCGCGTGCATTGGCACGAGGACGAAGCGGTGCTGGCGATGCAGGCCGGGGGCCTGCGCACCGCGCATGGCGAGTACGCCGCGCCGCTGGTGATCGACACGCGCGGCATCGGTGCCCGCGCCGACTGGCCGGGGCTGCGCGGCGTGCGCGGCGAGGTCTTGCGCGTCGAATGCGCCGGCGTCACGCTGCAGCGCCCGGTGCGGCTGATGCATCCGCGCTACCAGCTGTATGTGGCGCCGCGCCCGCAGCAGCGCTTCGTCGTCGGCGCGACCGAACTCGAATCGGAAGACACCGGCGCGCCGGCGCTGCGCTCGGTGCTGGAACTCGGCAGCGCGCTGTACAGCCTGCATCCCGGCTTCGCCGAGGCGCGCGTGCTGGACATCGCCGCCGCCTTGCGCCCCGCGCTCGACGACCACCGGCCCGCGCTGCGCCGGCAGGCGGGCGTGTGGCAACTCAACGGGCTGTACCGCCACGGCTACCTGTGCGCGCCGGCCCTGGTCGATCAACTGCTCCAGGAGACTGCACGATGATCTCGGTGTCGATGAACGGACAGGACCTGCAGACGCCCGCCGCCACGCTGGCCGAGCTGCTGCAGCGCCAGGGTTACGCGCTGGATGCGGCGATGGCCTGCGCCATCAACCGCCAGTTCGTGCCGCGTGCGCAATGGCCGTCGCAGGCACTGGCCGGCGGCGACCGCATCGACGTGATCGCACCGGTCACCGGAGGCTGAACATGCACACCACCCCCTCCTGGACCCTGGCCGGCGTCACGCTGCACAGCCGGCTGCTGCTCGGCACCGCCCACTACCCGTCGCCGCAGGTGCTGGCCGACGCGGTGCAGGCGAGCGGCACGCAGGTACTGACCGTCGGCCTGCGCCGCCTGCAGCCGGAGCACGGCGGCGGCAACGCCTTCTGGCAACGCGTCAAGGCGCTCGGCTGCCGCGTGCTGCCCAACACCGCCGGCTGCCACGGCGCCCAGGAGGCGATCACGCTGGCGCAGATGGCGCGCGAGCTGTTCGACACGCCGTGGATCAAGCTGGAGGTCATCGGCGACGACTACACGCTGCAGCCCGATCCGTTCGGCACGCTGGAGGCGGCGCGCGTGCTGGTGCGCGACGGCTTCCAGGTGCTGGCCTACACCACCGACGACCTGGTGCTCGCGCAGCGCCTGCACGAGGCCGGCTGCGCGGCCGTGATGCCGTGGGCCGCGCCGATCGGCACCGGGCGCGGACCGCAGAACCCGTACGCGCTGCAGACGTTGCGCGCGCGCCTGCCCGATGCCGTGCTGATCGTCGACGCGGGGCTGGGCAAGCCTTCGCATGCGGCGCAGGTGATGGAGCTGGGCTTCGACGGCGTGCTGCTGAACACCGCGGTCGCGCAGGCGGGCGACCCGGTGCGCATGGCGCGCGCCTTCGCGCAGGCGGTCGACGCCGGCCGGCTGGCCTTCGAGGCGACGCCGATGGGCGAACGGCAGACCGCCCAGGCGTCGACGCCGACGCTCGGCATGCCGTTCTGGCACCAGTCATGACGCGGCCGCTGTTGGCGATCGGCGGGCACGACCCGGTGCACGGCGCCGGCATCACGGCCGATCTTGCGACCTGGCAGGCGATGGGCCTGGCCGGCAGCAGCGTCGTCACCGCGCTGACGGTGCAGGACAGCCGCGGCTTCTCCGGCCTCGTGCCGGTCGACGCGAGCCTGGTGCGCGCCGCGCTGCAGGCGGTGCTGCGCGACGGCGAACCGGCGGCGATCAAGATCGGCATGCTGGGGTCGATCGCGGTGCTGCGCGAGGTGCAGGACTTCGTCGCGGCGCGCGCGTGCCCTGTGGTGCTCGACCCGGTGCTCGGTGCCAGCAACGGCCACGCGAGCCACGATGCCGGCGATCCGGCCTGGCTGGAGGCGCTGCAGGGGCTGCTGCAGCAGGTCGACGTGGTCACGCCGAACCGGCCCGAGGCGCTGCGGCTCGCGGCGCTGCGGATGCCGCAGGGCGTGGTGCTGAAGGGCGGCCACGACACCGGCGAATCCAGCATCGACGAGGTGACCGACGGGACGCGGCGCGCGCTGCTGTCGGTGCCGCGCCTGCCGGGCTCGGCGCACGGCAGCGGCTGCGTGTTTGCCGCGGCGCTGGCCGGCATGCTGGCCCAGGGTTGGAGCGTGTTCGATGCGGCCTGCGAGGCCAAGCTGCGTGTCACCGCCGGCCTCGCGCAGGCGCGGGTGGTCGGGCCGGGGCGACCGAACACGAACTCGGCGGCGGTGGCGAGCAGCGAGCACCTGCCGGCGTTCCGCTGGACGGACGATGGGTTCGCCACGCGTGCCGCGTTTGCGCCGGTGTCCGGGCCGTTGGGTTTCTACGCCGTGCTGCCCGATGCCGATTGGGTCGAACGCGCGCTCGCGATGGGGGTGCGCACGCTGCAGCTGCGGCTCAAGGCCGGCAGCCTGCCGGCCGCCGAGTTGAACGCCCAGCTGCGGGCCGCGGTGCAGGCGGCGCGCGCGGTGCCCGGTGCGCAGCTGTTCATCAACGACCACTGGCGCGAGGCGCTGGAACTCGGGGCGTACGGCGTGCACCTGGGGCAGGAGGACGTCGCGGCGGCCGACCTCGACGCGCTGCAGGTGGCGGGCCTGCGCCTGGGCGTGAGCTCGCACACGCCGCTGGAGATGTCGCGCGCGCATGCGCTGCGGCCGTCGTACATCGCGATCGGGCCTGTCTACCCGACGACGCTGAAGGCGATGGCCTACGAGCCGGTCGGGCTGCAGCGCCTGGCGGCGTGGGCGGCGCGGCTGCAACCGACTTATCCGGTGGTGGCGATCGGGGGCATCAGCCTGGCGCGTGCCGCGGACGTGGTCGCCTGCGGGGTGGATTCGGTCGCGGTGGTCAGCGCGCTGACGCAGGCACAGGATCCGCAGGCGGTCGCCGACGACTTCAGGGCGACGATCCCCGGATGGGCATCCGGGCTACGGGGTCCGCGACGAAGCCGATGCGGTTGAGGCCGGCCTTCTGCACCACGCCGATCAGCTCGGCCACGCGCCCATAGGGCACGGCCTTGTCGGCGCGCAGCTGCACCTCGGTGGCGGGGTTCTTCTGCGCGGCCTGCGCGACGCGCTCGGCGAACACCGCCGGCGTCACCGCCTCGTCGCCGAGGAACAGCCGCCCCTGCGCGTCCACCGACACCGCGATGAAATCCGGCGTCTCGCTCGGCGTCGCGGCCTCGGCCTGCGGCAGGTCGAGCTTCAGGCTGGAGCTCATCAGCGGCGCGGTGATCATGAAGATCACCAGCAGCACCAGCATCACGTCGATCAGCGGCGTCATGTTGATCTCGCTCATCGGCGCCGGGCCGGTGGTTCGCTCGAGGCGGCCGAAGGCCATCGCAGGCTCCGTCAGGCGGCGGGCGTGGCGCCGCGGTCGATCATCATCTCGCGCAGGTCGTGCGCGAAGCCTTCGAGCTCGGCCTCGCAGGCACCGACCCGCTTGCCGAACACGTTGTACGCGAGCACCGCCGGGATCGCGACCGCCAGGCCGGCCGCCGTCATCACCAGCGCCTCGCCGACCGGGCCCGACACCTTGTCGATCGTGATCGAGCCCGAGGCCGAGATGCTGAGCAGCGCGTGGTAGATGCCCCAGACCGTGCCGAACAGCCCGATGAAGGGGGCGGTGCTGCCGATCGACGCCAGCACGACCTGCCCGAACTGCAGCTGTCCCAGCACCGCGTGCAGCGCATCGCGCAGGCGGCGCGTCAGCTGCGAATCGAGCTTGCCGTGGCCTTCGAGCGTGCCGGGCGGCGGCGCGGCGACCGCGGCGGACAGCAGCGGCACCAGCACGCCTTCGCGGTCGAAGGCCGCCAGCTGCTCGCGCCCGCCATCCAGCGACGGCGCGGCCCAGAAGGCCGGCACGGCGCGGGCGATGTCGAGCCGCACGCGGCGCAGCAGCCAGCCCTTCCAGAAGATCAGCACCCAGGCACTGACCGACATCAGCAGCAGCAGCGCGGCGACGCTGCGCGTGATCAGGTCCCCCTGCTGCCAGAAGTGGTCGAAGCCCGTCATGCGCGATCGGAAGTGACGCAGCGGCGCCTTACAGGCCCAGCACGTCGTTCATCGTGAACAGCCCGCTGGAGCGCGAGGCCAGGAAGCGGGCCGCGCGCAGGGCGCCCTGCGCATACGAGACGCGGCTCGAGCCCTTGTGCGTGACCTCGATGCGCTCGCCGGTGCCGGCAAACATCACGGTGTGGTCGCCGATGATGTCGCCGCCGCGCACGGTGGCGAAGCCGATGGTCGACGGATCGCGCGCGCCGGTGACGCCTTCGCGGCCATAGACCGCGCAGTCCTTCAGGTTGCGGCCCAGGGCCTGGGCGACCACCTCGCCCATCGCGAGCGCGGTGCCGCTGGGCGCATCGACCTTGTGGCGGTGGTGCGCCTCGATGATCTCGACGTCGTAGCCTTCGTTCAGCGCGCGCGCCGCCATGTCGAGCAGCTTCATCACCACGTTGACGCCGACGCTCATGTTGGGCGACAGCATGAGGGCGGTGTGCTCTGCATGGCCGGCGATCTGCGCCTTCTGCGCCTCGCTGAAGCCGGTGGTGCCGATGACGGCCTTGACGCCGAGTTCGCGGCACACCGCCAGGTGGGCCAGCGTGCCTTCGGGGCGGGTGAAGTCGATCAGCACCTGGGCACCGGCCAGGCCGGCGTGCAGGTCGGACGTGATCTTCACGCCGCTGCTGCGGCCGAGCCACGCCGTGGCGTCGGAATCGAGGGCCGGGCTGCCCGCTTGATCGAGGGCGCCGGCCAGCACGCAGTCGTCCGCGGCACTCACGGCCTCGATCAGCATGCGGCCCATGCGGCCGCTGGCACCGGCGACCGCGATGCGCAGGCGCTGGGCGTCGCTCATGAACGTTCCAGCGGCGGGTAGCTGCGGATCGGGCCTTCGGGCGCCGAAGCGGCGGGTTCGGGCGGCTTCGGCGGCACCGGCAGCGCCTTCAGCTGGTCGTCGGTCAGCGCGAGCGGCGGTGCATTGCGGGTGGTCTTGAAGGTATCGATCGATGCGACGAAATCGCGCTCGCTCGGCAGGTCGGGGGCGTTGATGCTGGCCAGCTTGTCGCCGTCGAACAGCGCCACGACGCTGCGCTGCTGCGGCTCGGCACCCTGGCGCTTGATCGTGAAGACGTAGTCCCAGCGGTTGGCGTGGAAGGCGTCGGTCAGCAGCGGCGAGCCGAGCACGTCGCGCACCTGGGCGCGGGTCAGGCCAGGCTTGACCAGCGCCAGCTGTTCCTTGGTCAGCACGTTGCCCTGCACGACCTCGACGCGGTAGGGAGTGATGACGCCCAGGAAGTTGTCCGAGGATTGCAGCGAGCTGCAGCCGGCGAGCAGGGCCACGGCCAGGAACGGGATAGAACGCATGGTGTTGTGCGTGCGCGCGGCGAAGCGGGCATCAACCTCGATATGATTCGACGATTCTAGCGGGTGGCCCCGGCCGCCCCACCCCTGCAGCACCGCGCGCCACCCGAGACCTGCCATGTCCAATGCCGACGAACTCAAGAGCAGCGGCCTGAAGGCCACCCTGCCCCGCATCAAGATCCTCGACGTGTTCCAGCACACGTCGCAGCGGCACATGACGGCCGAGGACGTCTACAAGGCCTTGCTGACCGAAGGGGCCGACATCGGCCTGGCGACGGTCTACCGCGTGCTGATGCAGTTCGAGCAGGCCGGCATCCTGTCGCGCAACCACTTCGAGTCGGGCAAGGCGGTGTTCGAGCTCAACGAGGGCAAGCACCACGACCACCTGGTGTGCCTGGACTGCGGCAAGGTCGAGGAGTTCTTCGACGCCGAGATCGAGAAGCGGCAGAAGAACGTCGCGCATTCGCGCGGCTTCGAGCTGCAGGATCACGCGCTGGCGCTGTACGCCGTCTGCACGAAGAAGAACTGCGAAAACAAGAAGTAGCGCTACTCGAAATCGGGGTTCTGCATCGCGCGCTGGTGGCGCTCGATGAACTCGCGGTAGGTGTCGATGCCGCGCAGCTGCAGGATGGTGTTGCGCACCGCCGCCTCCACCAGCACCGCCAGGTTGCGCCCGGCGTCCACCGCGATCACCACCTTGCGCACCGGCACGTTGAGGATGTCCTCGCTCAGCGGCTCGTAGGGCAGGCGCTCGAAATCGCGCTCCAGCGTCTCCTTGCGCACCAGGTGCACGATCAGCTTGAGCCGCATCTTGCGGCGCACGGCCGTCTCGCCGAAGATGGCCTTGATGTCGAGCAGGCCGATGCCGCGCACTTCCAGCAGGTTCAGCAGCAGCTCGGGGCAGCGCCCCTCGAGCGCCGTCTGCGAGATGCGGAACAGGTCGACCGCATCGTCGGCCACCAGCCCGTGGCCGCGCGAGATCAGCTCCAGCCCCAGTTCGCTCTTGCCCAGCCCCGATTCGCCGGTCAGCAGCACGCCGACGCCCAGGATGTCCATGAACACGCCGTGGCGCGTCGTTCGCTCGGCGAACAGCTGGCTCAGGTAGCCGCGCACCACGTCGATCACATGGCCGGCCGACTCGTCGGTGACGAAGAGGGGAATGTCGGCCCGGTCGCACAGCGCCACCAGGCGGTTCGGCGGCACCTGCTTGTCGGCGACGATCACCACCGGCGGCTCCAGCGTCACGATGCGCTGGATGCGCCGTTCCTGGTCTTCCGGCGACGCGTCCTGCAGGTAGGCCACCTCGCGCCGGCCGACGATCTGCACGCGGTACGGGTGGATGTAGTTCAGGTAGCCGACCAGGTCGGCGGCCGATTGCGCGTTGCGCACCGCGGCCTCGTCGAAGCGCCGCTCCGGATGGGCATGGCCGGCGATCCATTCCCAGCGCAATGCCGGGCGATGTTCTTCGAAAAGCGCTTCCGCGCTGATGACCGAAGGTTTCACGGGCGACCCCTGCCTGCGTGGCGCAGGCGGGTCAGGCAACCGATTTCAGCGGTTCCCAATTGGAAATCAGTTCGTGCACGCGAGCGGCCGGGACCTCGCTCTTCAGGCGCTCGCGCAGCTCGCGGTCGCTCAGCATCTCGGCAATCTCGGACAGGATCTCGAGGTGGCGCTGCGTGGCGGCCTCGGGCACCAGCAGGAAGATCAGCAGGCTGACCGGCTCGTCGTCCGGGGCGTCGAAGGGGATGGGCTGCTGCACGCGCACCACGGCGGCCAGCGGGTTCTTCAGGCCCTTGATGCGGCCGTGCGGGATGGCCACGCCATGCCCCAGGCCGGTGGAGCCCAGGCGCTCGCGGGCGAACAGGTTGTCGGTGACGGTGGCGCGCGCGATGGCGTGCTGGTTCTCGAACAACAGGCCCGCATGCTCGAACGCACGCTTCTTGCTGGTGGCCTCCACGTCGATCAGGACGTTGGTCACGGGGAGAATGGCGGCGAGTCGGTTCATCGGCGGGTCACTTCTGGCCTCGGGTGGAGGCGTTTACTCGGCGAGATGCTTGTGAAGGCTTAACGATAAATTATAGAAACCGGGTTGACAGCGCAGTGCCCCGCTGCCTCACCGGAGGCCAAATTCTGCACGTGTCGCTGCATTGCAGCAACGCGACAGGCCCCATTTGCGGGGTCGGCGCACCATCTTTGCGCATTTGTGCGGCCGGATCGGCGAGAAAAAAGCGGCCCGCAGGCCGCTTTTCGAGGCATCGCCGTCAAGGCGATCACAAGGTCGCGTCGATCCGCTTCGCGGCCACATGGTGGTGATCCTGCAGCTTGTCCTTGTGGCGGCACACCTGGCGATCCAGCTTGTCCATCAGCTGGTCGATGGCCGCGTACAGGTCCTCGTGGCAGTTCTCGACGAAGATGTCCTTGCCCTTCACGTGCAGCGTGACTTCGGCCTTCTGCCTGCGTTCCTTCTCCTTCAGCTTCTCGACGGATAGCAGCACGGTGATGTCCACCACCTGGTCGAAATGGCGCGTGATCCGATCCAGCTTTGTGAGCACATACTCTCGCAAAGCGGGCGTCACCTCAAGGTGGTGTCCGCTGATCGTCAAGTTCATGAGATCTCCTTTCGCAGGGGTGGGAAAGCCGGGGAGGCTGAGGGGGGAGGCCTTGGGGAGGCACGGGGGAGGGGATGCGTGGAGAGGGAGGGACCGGGAGGTCGTTGAACCCAGTGTGCTCCTGTGAAGGGGGTGTGACAAGCCAAAGACACCCGGCGGAAGCACGGTATGGGCATGCCCTCTGGACGAGCAGGCCCTGCTCGTGCGAAGGTTCACGGCTTCAGTGCGCCGGCGCGGTGTTCAGCTTCAACTGGCCGACCCAGGCCACGGCGGCCAGCGTGAGCACCACCGACAGCCAGCCGGCACCCGGGTAGCCGGTGACGTGGCCGGCACCATCGCGGTCGATCAGCAACCCGCCGACGAAGGCTGCGGCCCCCATCGCGGCCGATTGCATCGCGCTGTTCAGGCTCATGAAGGTGCCGCGCAGCGCCGGCTGCGTGGCCGAGGTCACGATCGCCATGCTCGGCACCATGCGGCCCGAGACGAAGATGAAGAACAGCGTCGTCACGCTCACCAGGGCCCACAGCGGCACCGCCGGCAGGTTCGTCAGCGCGAGCATCGGCACCATCGATGCCAGCGCCAGCAGCCGGAAGGTCGGCACCTTGCCCCAGCGGTCGCTCAGCCGCCCCCACAGCTGCGCGGTGAAGAGCGTCGTCACGCCGCCGGCCAGGTAGATCAGCGGCACCTGCTGCGCCGACACGCCGACATTGGCGGTCGCGTAGATCGTGATGTACGGGATGATCGAGAAGCCGGCCGACATCACCAGCATCGTGAAGCCGAAGGCGCGCCAGTGGTTGGCGTCGCGCAGCACCGCGCGCAGGCTGTGCAGCGGCGATGCCCGCTGGCCGGCGTGCAGGTGCCCGGCCAGGCGCGGCAGCGCGCGCAGGCCGACCGCGCCGACCGCCAGGCACAGCCCGGCGATCGCGAAGAACGGCGCGTGCCAGCCCAGCGTGTTGGCCAGCAGCAGCGAGGCCGGCACGCCGGCGACCGTGGCGATCGAGAACGAGCCCATCACGACGCCCATGGCCCGGCCGCGCCGCTCGAACGGGATCGCATCGCCGACGATGGTCTGCACCAGCGCGCCCGTCACGCCGCCGAACACGCCGGCCGCGATGCGCGCGGCCATCAGGCTGCCGAAGGTGGGCGCCAGGCCGCAGGCGAGCGTCGCGAGGCCGAACGCGGCATACAGCGCGAGCAGCAGCGACTTGCGCTCGAAGCGGTCGATGTAGGTGGTCGCGACCAGGCCGGAGGCGCCCGCGGCCAGCGTGTAGGCCGACACCAGCAGCCCGAACTTCGCGTCGCTGATGCCGAACAGCGCCGTGAACTGCGGCCCGAGCGGCATCATGATCATGAAGTCGAGGATGTGCGTGAAGTTGATGGCACCGAGCGTCAGCAGCAGCCAGCGTTCGGAAGCGGGGATCGGGGCGAGGGCGGGTCGGGTCATGAGGCCGCGACTCTATCGGGTTGATGGCGCCGATGCACGGGTGTGATAATTCGCCGTTGACCACCCCGCGCCCGCCGGAGCCCTTGCATGCTGAATGTGTTCACGCTGGTCAACGGCCGGCTGTTTCAGGAAGAGATCGCAAGCGCCGACACGCTGGCCCATGTGACGCCGGTCTGGGTCGACCTCGAGGCGCCGACGCCCGAGGAGAAAAGCTGGATCGCCGAGCACTTCGGCGTGACCATTCCCGAGGACGTGGTCGATGACGACCTGGAGGAATCGGCCCGCTTCTACGAAGAAGACAACGGCGAGCTGCACATCCGCTCCGACTTCCTGATCGACGACGACCAGACGCCGCGCAACGTCCGCGTCGCCTTCATCCTGCACAACAAGGTGCTGTTCTCGATCCATGGCGAAGACCTGCCGGTGTTCCGCCTGCTGCGCCTGCGCGCGCGCCGCATCCCGGCGCTGATCGAGGACGCGAAGGACGTGCTGCTGAAGCTGTACGACGCCGACGCCGAATACAGCGCCGATGCGCTGGAAGGCATCTACGACAGCCTCGAGGCGGTCGGCGCGCGCGTGCTGAAGAAGGAGATCACCGACAGCGATGCCGCCCAGGTGCTGGCGGCGATCGCGCGCGAGGAAGACTTGAACGGCCGCATCCGCCGCAATGTGATGGACACGCGCCGCGCGGTCAGCTTCATGATGCGCAGCCGCATGCTGAATGCCGAGCAGTTCGAGGAATCGCGCCAGATCCTGCGCGACATCGACTCGCTGGACAGCCACACCGCGTTCCTGTTCGACAAGATCAACTTCCTGATGGACGCGACGGTCGGCTTCATCAACATCAACCAGAACAAGATCATCAAGCTGTTCTCGGTGGCCAGCGTCGCGCTGCTGCCGCCGACGCTGATCGCCAGCATCTACGGCATGAACTTCAAGCTCATGCCCGAGCTCGACTGGCAGCTCGGCTACCCGTACGCGCTGGTGCTGATGCTGCTGAGCGTGATCGCGCCGTTCTGGTACTTCCGCCGCAAGGGCTGGCTGTGACAGTCACGCGGGGCGGCGCAGCGTGAACTGCATGACGCCRGTGTTGCCGGCCGCGAACGCCGCCTCGCAGTACGCGAGGTAGAACTCCCAGGTGCGCATGAAGCGCGTGTCGAAGCCCAGGCGCCGCACGCGTGCGTCCCCGGCCGCGAAACGCTCGCGCCACCGGCGCAGCGTCTCGGCATAGTCGGCGCCGAACGACAGCTCGTTGACGATCTCCAGGCCGGCGCGCGCCGCCGCCTCGCGGAAGGCCTGCGGGCTGGGCAGCAGGCCGCCCGGGAAGATGTACTGCTGGATGAAATCGGTCGAGCGCACGTAGCGCTCGAACAGGTCGTCGCGGATCGTGATGCTCTGGATGCAGGCACGTGCGCCGGGCTTCAGCTGGCGGCGCAGCATCTCGAAGTAGCCGGGCCAGTAGTCGCGGCCGACGGCCTCGAACATCTCGATCGACACGACGGCATCGAACGGGCCGTCGTCGATGTCGCGGTAGTCCTGCAGGCGCAGGTCGGCCGCCGGCTGCGCATCGGCGAGGCGCTGCCGTGCCCACGCGAGCTGCTCGGCGGACAGCGTCACGCCGGTCACCCGTGCGCCGAACTCGCGCGTCGCCTGTTCGGCCAGCGCCCCCCAGCCGCAGCCGACCTCCAGCACGCGGTGGCCCGGCTGCACGCCGCACTCGGCGAGCGCGCGCCGCACCTTGGCGCGTTGCGCGGCCTCCATCCCCTGCGAGCGGTCGCCGTCGAACCAGGCGCTGGAGTAGTTCATCGTCGGGTCCAGCCACAGCCGGTAGAACTCGTTGCCGAGGTCGTAGTGGGCATGGATGTTCCTGCGGCTGCCGCGTCGCGAGTTGCGGTTCAGCAGGTGCCGCACGCGGTACAGCAGCGCGCCCCACCCGCTGCCGTAGACGACGCGCTCGATGGCGTCGCGGTTGGCGATGAAGAGCCGCACCAGGGTCTCGAGATCGGGCGTGCTCCAGTCGCCGGCGATGAAGGTCTCGGCGAAGCCGATGTCGCCGGACCGCAGTGCGGCGCCGCAGACGTTCCAGTTGCGCAGCCGGATCGCGGCGCGCAGCCCGTCGCCGTTGCCGAAGTGGCGGTTGCCCCCCGCGGGTCGAACGTTCGGAACGGCATGGCGTCGGTACTTCCCTGGCAGGTTCAGCGGGTCACGAAATTCCCGGGCGGTGCCGGCTTGCGCACGAAGGGCACGCGCTTGCACCACAGCTTCAGCGCCTGCCAGTGGATGCGCGCGACCACGCCCAGCGTCATCAGCGGCATGCCGAAGAAAGCGGCGCGCGCGCTGCGGCCGGTCAGCGGCGCGAGCGTGCCCGACACGCTGGTGCGGATCAGCGGGCCGGCCTCGTCGTCGTGGTCGATGCGGGCGATGGTCTTCATGCTGCGTTCAATACGCAGGCCGTCGGCCGGCGGATGCAGGCCGCTGTGCAGGAAGCGGAAGCGGTAGACGCCGCGCGGTTCGCAGAACGGCGAGACGTGGAACACCTTGTCGGCCACCAGCTCGCGGCCGTAGGCGAGCGTCGGGCCCTGCAGCAGGTAGCAGTGGCGTTCGCCGAAGGTGTTGTTGACCTCGACGAGGATCGCGCCCAGCGTGCCGTCGGCACGGTGGCAGTACCAGAAGCTGACCGGCTTGAAGGTGTGGCCCAGCACCCGCGGCAGGCAGTGCAGCCACACCTCGCCCTGCGTCGCGTCGCGCAGGCCTTCGGCGGCCAGCAGTTCGTCGAGCCAGGCGAGGCAGTCGTCGCGGCCGTCGCCATGGTCGCGGTCATGGAAGCCGACGAGGCCGAAGCAGTTGCGGTGCAAGGCCGCGCAAGGCTGCCCGCGCAAGGTGCGCAGCGGCAGCATCAGGAAATAGCTGCGGTACGCGAAACGGTTGGGCACCGGGCGCAACCGCGCATGCCGGACCTGGCCGGTGCCGATCAGCGCCTGGTGGCTCACGCCGCCTCGCGTTGCGCCGCCCAGTGGCGGCGCAGTCCGTCGACCACGGCCAGGCCCGACATCAGTCCGTCTTCATGGAAGCCGTAGCGTGTCCACGCGCCGCAGAACCAGGTGTGCGCCCGGCCCTGCAGCGAAGGCAGGCGCTGCTGTGCGGCCATCGCGGCCAGGTCGAACACCGGGTGGGCGTAGTCGAACGCGCCGTGCACGAGCTCGGCCCGCGGCTCGCGCACCGGGTTCAGCGAGACGATCACCGGGGCCTTGAACGGCAGGGGCTGCAACCGGTTGATCAGGTAGTGCAGGCAGACCGCGGCATGCTCGCGCGCCGGGTCGGCGGCGCGTTCGTAGTTCCATGCCGCCCGGGCACGCGCGTGCTTCGGAAGCAGTGCGGCATCGGTGTGCAGCACCGCCCGGTTGCGCTGGTAGCGGATGGCGCCCAGCACGGCTCGCTCGTCGGGCGTCGCGTCCTGCAGCAGCGCGAGCGACTGGTCGCTGTGGCAGGCCAGCACCACGTCGTCGAAGTGCTCGCTGCCCTGGTCGGTGGCGACTCGCGCGCCGGCCGCCGTGCGGTGCACCTGCCGCACCGGCGTGGCCAGCCGCGCGTCGGCGATGCGCGGCAGCATCTTCTGCACGTAGTGCCGTGCGCCGCCGTTCACCGTGAACCAGCGTGGCCGGTTCGCGACCTGGACCAGGCCGTGGTTGTGGCAGAAGCGGATCATCGTCGCGACCGGGAAGTGCAGCATCTGCGCGGTCGGGCACGACCAGATGCTGCCGACCATCGGCAGGAAGTACCACTCGCGGAAGGCGGTGGAGAAGCGCTGCACCGCCAGGAAGTCGCCGATCGACTGGCGCATCTGCAGCTCGTCGCCGCGCAGCGCGATCGCGATGGCGAGCCGGTTGAAGCGCAGCACCTCGCCCAGCATGCGCAGGAAGGCCGGGCGCAGCAGGTTGCGGCGCTGCGCGAACACGCCGTTCAGGTCGCTGCCGCTCCATTCGAGGCCGTCGCCGGGCGCCTGCACCGAGAACGACATGTCGGTCGCGGTGGTCGCGATGCCGAGTTCTGCGAACAGCGCGATCAACCGCGGGTAGGTGCGTTCGTTGAAGACCAGGAAGCCGGTGTCGACGCCGTGCGTGACGCCGTCGAGTGTCAGGTCGACCGTGTGGGTGTGGCCGCCGAAATGCGCGCCGGCCTCGAACAGCGTGACCCTCGCCTCGCCGGCCAGCCGGTAGGCCACCGACAGGCCGGAGATGCCGGAACCGATGACGGCGACGCGCCGCATCGCCGCTCAGCCCGCGTCGGTCCCGGCGTGCGGGCCGGGACCGGGAATAAAAACCGCTGCACAGCGCCCCGCGGCGAAGGAGGGAGGGAGGAGGGAGGAGGAGAACCGCCTCGGGATTTCAGCCTGCGGAGCAGGCCGGCTGTGCAACGTAAGAACTGGATCCAAACATGTGAACGCGTCGGATAAGGCAGTTGGGCCACCCCGTCCTGCGCTCACGGCGGGTGAGACGCCCAGTGTCGATCCGAGTTCCGTCGCCCCTTCAAAAAAATCATGTCTCGATGTGACGCGACGCCCGGGCCGGCATGCGGCAATGACACGAGGGGCCGGGGTCGCCTGCATCACCGGCGGCTCACTTGCCGCCGAGCTGGCGCTCGATCTCGCGCACGAAGGTCGCGTCGTCGGGCTCGACGCTGCTGGCGAAGCTCTGCACTGCAGTGCCGTCGCGCGAGATCAGGTACTTGTGGAAATTCCATTTCGGCAGCGTGCCGGTGCGCTGGCGCAGCTCGGCATACAGCGGGTCGAGCTGGGCGCCGGCCGACGCGGCCACCCGCGTCTTCGTGAACATCGGGAATTTCACGCCGAAGGTGTTCTCGCAGAAGTCAGCGATTTCCTGACTTGAGCCCGGCTCCTGCGCGCCGAAATCATTGGAAGGGAAGCCGAGAACCACCAGGCCGCGCTCCCGGTAGCGCTCGTACAAGGCTTCCAGGCCTTTGTACTGCGGCGTGAATCCGCAGAAACTTGCGGTGTTGACGACCACCACCACCCGGCCGGCGTACTGGCACAGGTCCTGCGGTTTTTCGTCCTGCAGCCGGGGCACGTGCCGGTTCAGCACGGAAGGGCAGGCCGGTGCGGCCAGGGCCGGCCCCGCGGTGGCGATCAACGCCAGGGCGCAAAAGAACACATGTCGTGGGAATCTCATGATGAAGACTTGTCCTGGTCAATTTCACACGCCGACGGGCTCGATGCTGTCGGATGACAGCTCATTGTCAGCTTTTGCCCTGGACAATGTTCCGGTGGCTGTCATTGTTGTCAATCCGAGAGGCCCGCAATGAAACCCCCGACGCTGTCGATCGCCGCCGTCGAGCGCGACACCGGGCTCAGCAAGGACACCTTGCGGGTCTGGGAGCGCCGCTACGGCTTTCCGCTGCCGCAGCGCGATGCCTTGGGCGAGCGTGCGTATCCGCTCGACCAGGTCGAGAAGCTGCGCATCGTGCGCCGGCTGCTTGACGGCGGGCACCGGCCCGGCCGTGTCGTGGGCATGCCGCTGGACGAGCTGCGCCAGCTCAGCGAAAGCAGCCCCGAGCCCGTGCTGCGCAGCGGCACGGCGGCCGTCGAGCCGATTCCGCCCGCCCTCTACAGTTACCTGGATCTTGTCCGTGCCCATGACCTGCCCGCCTTGCGGCGCCAGCTCACCCTGGCTCAACTGAGCCTGGGCCTGGGCCGCTTCGTCCTCGAAGTGGTGGTACCCCTCAATACGCTGATCGGCGATGCCTGGATGCGCGGCCAGCTGGAGATCTTCGAAGAGCACGCCTGTTCCGAGGCGATGCAGGCGGTCATGCGCCAGGCGCTGCACCGCATCCCCGAGGCGCCGGCCGACGCCAGCCCGACCGTGCTGCTGACCACCTTCCCCGGCGAACCGCACGGCCTGGGCCTGCTGATGGCCGAGGCGCTGCTGGCGCTGGACGGCGCCCGCTGCGTGTCGCTCGGGCTGCAGACGCCGCTGTGGGACACCGTGCTCGCGGCCCAGGCCTTCCGGGCCGACATCGTCGCGCTGGCCTTCAGCGGCGCGGCCAACCCGCAGCAGGTGGCCGACAGCCTGGCCGAGCTGCGCGCCAAGCTGCCGGCGGCGACCGAGGTGTGGGTCGGCGGGTCGGCACCGGTGCTGCACCGGCGCACGCCGCCCGGGGTCACCGCGCTGGCGAGCCTGGGCGAACTGCACGGGCAGCTGCGGCGCTGGCGCAGCCGATAACCTTGCAAGCTTGTGCTGTGTGACGGGACTGTCACGACCTGACGTCTAAAATGCCGCCGGACTTCAATGGGACTCCCCATGCTTTATCCCGAACTGTTCAAGCAACTCGAAGCCGTCCGATGGAACATGGACACCGACATCCCGTGGGATGAGTTCGATGGCAGCCAGCTCAGCGAAGAGCAAGCCCAGACCATCAAGATGAACGCCATCACCGAGTGGGCGGCCTTGCCGGCCACCGAGATGTTCCTGCGCGACAACCGCGACGACAGCGACTTTTCCGCCTTCATGAGCGTCTGGTTCTTCGAAGAGCAGAAGCACTCGCTGGTGTTGATGGAATACCTGCGCCGCTTCCGGCCCGACCTGGTGCCGAGCGAGGAGGAACTGCACGCGGTGCGCTTCGAGTTCGATCCGGCGCCGGCGCTCGAGACGCTGATGCTGCACTTCTGCGGCGAGATCCGGCTCAACCACTGGTACCGCCGCGCCGCCGAATGGCACAGCGAGCCGGTCATCAAGGCCATCTACGAGACGCTGGCCCGCGACGAAGCCCGCCACGGCGGTGCCTACCTGCGCTACATGAAGCGCGCGATGCAGAAGTTCGGCGACGAGGCGCGCGCCGCGTTCGCCAAGGTCGGCGTGCTGATGGCCAGCGCACGCCGCACCGCGCAGGCGCTGCACCCGACCAACCTGCACGTGAACGTCAAGCTGTTCCCGCGCGACACCATCCAGAGCCGCCTGCCGAACCCCGAGTGGCTGGAACAGTGGCTGGACCGCCAGATCCAGTTCGACGCCGTGTGGGAGAACAAGGTGGTCGAGCGCATCCTGCACAACATGAGCCTGCTGATGGAACGCAGCTTCGCGAGCGTCCAGGAGCTGAACCGCTTCCGCAAGGAAATGGCGGCGGCGTTGACGGCGGCGGCCAAGGGACAGCCCGGCGCGTTGCCGGCCTGAGCCTCAGCGACCCTGCAGACGGCCCGCCTCGGCGGGCCGTTTTTCATCCGTGCTACGATAAAAGAAACCGTTCGGTCTCTTTTTTGGAGCCAGCATGGGCAGCAAGGGTGAGCGCACGCGTGCCGAGGTGATCCGCCGCAGTGCCGAGTTGATGAACCACCGGGGCTTCCTGGCCGCGCCGATGGCGGCGGTGGTGGAGGCGACCGGGCTGCAGAAGGGCGGGCTGTACCGCCACTTCGAGAGTCGCGAGGCACTGGCGCACGAGGCCTTCGACTTCGCCGTGTCGCAGGTGCGCGACCGGCTGCTGGCCGCGGTCGCCACGGCCGACGGCGCGAGCCAGCGGCTGCTCGCGATGCTCGACGCCTATGCCGACGACGACAACGCCGCACCGCTGCCGGGCGGCTGCCCGATCATGAACACCGCGATCGAGGCCGACCATGCCGACCCGGCGCTGCGCGCGCGAGCCCAGGCCGCGATGTCGGCCTGGCAGGGGCTGGTGCGCGGCATCGTCGACGACGGCATCGCGCGCGGCGAGCTGCGCGCCGGCACCGACGCGGGGCAGTTCGCCAGCGTCTTCATCGCTTGCATCGAGGGCGGCGTGATGCTGTCGCAGCTGCACGGCGACCCGCGCCACCTGAACGCCGCACGGGCCCACCTGCGCCGGCAGGTGCACGCCCTCACCCTGGACGGAGGACCGCCATGATCTATCGCCGCATCGTCGAACACCAGCTGCGCAGCGCCTTCGAGGCACTGAACCGCGGCGACCACGGCCCCGTGCTCGGCGCTTTCGGCACGCCGGTCGAGCACGTCTTCTTCGGCCGCCATGCACTGGCCGGCAGCCGCCACGCGATGGCCAGCATCGTGCCGTGGTACCAGCGGCTGAAGGCGCTGTTCCCCGACCTGCAGTTCGAGATCCGCGCGGTCGCGGTGCGCGGCATGCCGTGGAACACGACGGCGCTGGTCGAGTGGCGCGACCGCTTCACGATGCCCGACGGCACCCGGCGCGGCAACCAGGGCGTGCATGCGATCGGGTTGAGGTGGGGCAAGGTGGTGTCGCTGCGCATCTACTGCGACACGCAGGTGCTGGCCGAGGCGCTGCACGACATGCAGGCGCAGGGCCGCACGGCGGCCGGGCTTGCGCCGATCGAGGATGCGGCGCCGGCCTGAAGGACAATGCCGCGATGGCTTCCTTCCTCGACAAACTGTGTCCGCGCGAGCAGCTCGCCGCGCGCCTGGCAGCGCTGCCGCGCCCGGTGGTATTCACCAACGGCGTGTTCGACATCCTGCACCGCGGCCACGTCAGCTACCTCGAGAAGGCGCGCGCGCTCGGCGGCAGCCTGGTGATCGGGCTGAACAGCGATGCGTCGGCGCGGATGCTGGGCAAGGGGCCGGACCGGCCGCTGAACGCCGAACTCGACCGCGCCTGCGTGCTGGCGGCGCTCGAGAGCGTGAGCCTGGTGACGCTGTTCGACGAGAAGACGCCGGTCGCGTTGCTCGGCGAGGTGCGGGCCGACCTGTACGTGAAGGGCGGCGACTACGACATGGAGACGCTGGAAGAGACACGCCTCGTGCGCAGCTGGGGCGGGCAGGCGCTGGCGATTCCGTTCGTCGATGGGTATTCAACGACGTCGCTGGTCAAGCGGATCAGGGCTTGAATCCGGGGTCAGCGGTTCACCACGGCAATGCCGATCGCCACGCCAGCCAGCGCAACGACCAGCCGCGCCGTGACCGGCTCCCCCAGGAGCAACAACCCGAGCAGCAACCCGAACACCGGCGTCAACAGCGTGAACGCCGCCAGCCGCGTCGCCGGGTAGTGCCGCACCAGCCAGAACCACATCAGGTAGCTGRCCGACGTGACCACCACCACCTGGAACGCGAGCGAGCTCCAGGCCAGCACCGACAGCGCCTGAGGCAGCGGCTTGCCGCTGGCCAGCGCGGCCAGTGCCAGCAGCACGCCCGACACGCCCAGCTGGTACAGCAGCGTCTTCTCGGCCGATGCGCTCGCGAGCTTCGTGCCGCGGATCGCCAGCGTCGTCGCGCCCCACAGCACGCCGGCGGTCACGCCCAGCGCATCGCCGATCCACTGGTTCGCCCCGAGGGCAGGTTGCGAGAAGCCTTCGGCAAACGCCCACGCCACCCCGGCGAACGCGGCCACCAGACCCCCCATCTGCACGCCCGACAGGCGCTCCGAATGCGCGATGAACGGCATGCCCAGCGCGACGACGAAGGGCGACAGGTAGATGAACACCACCATGCGCGACGCGCTGGTGAACTGCAGCCCGAGGAAGATGCAGACGAATTCGGCGGCGAAGAGGCTGCCGGCCAGCAACCCGCCGGCCAGCGTGCCGTCGCGCTCGAACAGGCGGATGCCGCGCAGCCGGGCCCAGGCCAGCACCAGCAGCCCGCCGCCGATCGAGCGCAACGCCGCCTGCTGCAGCGGCGGCACCTCCGGCAGCGCCGCCTTCGCGGCCACCTGGTTCAGGCCCCACAGCAGGCACAGCCCGACCAGCGAGCCGACGGCAAAGGAATCGARCTGGCTCTTGCGTTCAGTCATGGGGGCGGGAAGGAGAGAAACGTTGCCAGGCCTCGGCCACCAGCGCGCACAGCACGCCGGCCAGCAGCCCGCAGGCGTGGGCGACGGGTGCGACACCGATGTCCCAGCCGTCGACGTGCTGCACCGGCCCCTGCCAGGGCGATTCGCTGACGACCTTGAAGGCGAGCCCGGCCAGGATGGCGGCACCGATCAGGCGCTGCGGCCGGCGCGTCAACAGGTGCACCGCGACCACCGCGACCGCCGCATGCAGCACCCCCGACAAGCCGCCGTAGTGGCGCAGCGCCGGCTGGACCAGCAGCGCCAGGTGCGTCAGCGGCCAGGCGGCGAACCACGCGGCGGTGACATGCGGCGGCACGCGCGCCGACGCTCCCAGCGCGCCGACCAGCAGCAGCCCGAGCAGGTTGGCCCCCAGGTGCAGCAGGCTGTAGTGCACGAACAGCGCGGTCCACCAGCGCCACGGCTGGCGCAGCGCGAGCCCGGGCTGCCAGTCGAGCGCCGTGGCCGGCAGCGCCTGGGCCGCGAGCGTCGCAACGAAGATCAGGCCGGCCAGCGCGATCCAGCTGCGCCCGCTCACGCCGGCACCGGGAAGACCGCGCGCCACAGCGCCAGCACCGCGTCGCGCTGCGCCCGCAGCGGCGCCGGGTCGACCTGCGTCGGCTGCTCGTCCAGCCGCGCCTTGTGCTGCGCGCGGCGCAGTTCGCGGTAGGCGTCCGCAGCGGCCGCGCCGACGCCGGCCGGCAGCAGCCCGCAGGCCTCGGCGCGCTGCAGCAGCGCGATGTTGCCGACGTTGTCCAGCAGCCCGGGATGCGCCGCGCCGTGCGCCAGCACCAGTGTCTGCACCGCGAACTCGGCGTCCATCATGCCGCCCTCGCTGTGCTTGACGTCGAACAGCCCGTCGCGCACCGGATGGGCCGTGCGCACCTTGTCGCGCATCGCCTGTACCTCGGCACGCAGCGCCGGCAGGTCGCGCGCGGCGCACAGCACCGCGCGCCGCACCGCCTCGAAGCGCGGTGCCAGCGCCGCATCGCCGGCGCAGAAGCGGGCGCGCGTCACGGCCTGGTGTTCCCAGGTCCACGCGGTGTTGCTGCCGCGGCCGCTCTGGTAGTTCTCGAACGAGGCCAGCGAGGTGACCAGCAGCCCCGAGCTGCCGTTCGGCCGCAGCGCGGTATCGATGTCGAACAGCTCGCCGGCCGCGGTGCGCAGCGTGAGCCAGGTGATCAGCTTGCGCACGAAGGCGGCGTACACCTCGGCCGCGCGGTCGGTGTCGGCCTCGTCGCTGTCGTCGTACAGGAAGACCACGTCCAGGTCGCTGCCGTAGCCGAGCTCCTTGCCGCCCAGCTTGCCGTAGGCGATCACCGCGAAGCGCGGCGCCGCGCGATGCCGCTGCTTCAGGTGGCCCCAGGCCCAGTTCAGTGCGCACTGCAGCGTCGCATCGGCCAGCGCCGACAGGTCGTCGGCCACCTGCTCGACCGTGATGTGGCCCTCGACGTCGCGCACCAGCGTGCGGAACACCTCGGCATGGTGGGCGCGGCGCAGCGTGTCGAGCAGCGACTCCTCGTCGGCCTGGCCGGAGCGTTCCCAGGCCTCGTGGCGCGCATCCAGGTCGGCGATGAACTCGGCGGCATCGAAGCGGCCGTGCAGCAGGCGCTCGTCGGCCAGCTCATCGATCACGCCCGGGTGCTGCATCAGGTAGCGCATCGGCCAGCGCGCCAGGCCCAGCAGCCGCAGCAGCCGGTTGTGCACCTCGGGGCGCTCGACCAGCAGGGCCAGGTAGCTCTCGCGGCGCAGCAGCGGCTCGACCCAGTCGACGAAGCGCGCGGCGGCGTCCATCGTGCAGCGGCGGTCGCCCACCGCCTCGGCGGTGCGCGTGATCAGGCGCGCCAGCCGCACCTTGCTGTCGTCGCGCAGCGCCTTGATCTTCGGCTGGCCGCACCAGGCGCGCACGCGCACGGCCAGCTCGGGCGGCAGGCGCTCGATGAATTCGTCGCTGTCGACCGGCTGCGGCGGCGGGCCGCAGGTCTTGCAGCTGCCGGGCTTCTTGCCGGGCGGGCAGGCGGCCGGCGCCTGGCCCTCGTGCAGCAGCGCGTCGAACTCCAGCGCCACCATCTCGCGCGCCGCGCCCAGCAGGTCGAGCAGCTCGCACGAGACCTTGCCGCAGTGCAGGCCCATGCTGCGCGCGATCCAGTTCAGGTCCTCGTCGGCGGTCGGCAGCAGGTGGGTCTGCTGGTCGTCGAGGAACTGGATGCGGTGCTCGATGCGGCGCAGGAAGGTGTAGGCCTCGGCCAGCCGCTCGGCGCTGGCCGGCTTCATCAGCCCGCCGGCGGTCAGCTTGGCCAGCGCCTTCAGCGTCGATCGGGTGCGGATCTCGGGGAACTGCCCGCCGCGCACCACCAGCAGCAGCTGCACGATGAACTCGATCTCGCGGATGCCGCCGCGCGACAGCTTGACGTCGTTGGCGCGCTCGGGCCGGCCGGCGGCGCGGCGCTGCGCCTCGTCGCGCACCTTGCGGTGCAGCTGGCGCAGGCCTTCGAACACGCCGTAGTCGAGGTAGCGCCGGTAGACGAAGCTGGTCACGGTGGAGCGCAGCGCGAGCGCACGGCCGTTGCGCACGCTCTCGCGCGGCGCGACGACGCGGCTCTTGAGCCAGGCGAAGCGTTCCCACTCGCGGCCCTGCACCAGGAAATACTCCTCCAGCATCGCGAGGCTGACCACCGGCGGCCCGGAATTGCCGTTCGGCCGCAGCGCCAGGTCGACGCGGAACACGAAGCCGTCGTCGGTGGTGTCGCCGATCAGCGCGTACAGGCCGCGTGCCAGCTGCGAGAAGTATTCGTGGGCGGTGACCTGCTGCGGTCCGGTGGTCTCGCCGTCTTCCTCGTAGACRTAGACCAGGTCGATGTCGGACGACACGTTCAGCTCGCGTGCGCCCAGCTTGCCCATGCCGACGACCCAGAAGTCGATGCGCCGGCCCTCGGCGTTCAGCGGCGCGCCGTAGCGGGCGTCCTGTTCCTGCTGCGCGTGCGCGATCGCGCGGTCGAGCGTGGTCTCGGCCAGCTCGGTCATCGCGCGCGTCACGTCCTCCATCGCAGCGCCCTGCTCGATGTCGAGCACCGCCAGCCGCTCCAGCACCAGGTGGCGCGCGACGCGCAGCGCGCTGGCGAGCGTGCGGTCCGTGGCCAGCAGGGCGTCGATCAACGCCTCGATCGGCGCGCGGGTCGGCAGGCCGGCGGGCAGCAGCGACAGCTCGGCGCCAAAGCGGCGGCGAATCCGCTGCACGAAGCGGCTGTGCGCGGCCAGTGCCGGGCCGGGCGTCGGCGGCGCGGCGGTGGGTGCCGGCGCGCCGAGGGTGGGAGACTCTGGACCCATGAGGCGTGTGTCTGCCCATGTCAAGGAGGGCGGGCGGATTTTGCCCCAGGCGCTATTCCTGTGACGGGCGTAGGTCAGGCCGGCGACGTAAGCTTGGGCGATCCGGCCTTTTCCGTGTGAGGAAGGCCACACTCTTCAGGGAAGACCCCATGCTGATCGCCGCGCTGCAAACGGTCTCGACCCCGCGGGTCGAGGAGAACCTGGACCATGCCCGCCGGCTGATCGAGCGGGCGGCGGCGGCCGGCGCGCGGCTGGTCGGGCTGCCGGAATACTTCTGCCTGATGGGCCACAGCGACCGCGACAAGCTGGCGCTGGCCGAAACCCCGGGCGACGGGCCGATCCAGGCCATGCTGTCCGAGGCGGCGCGCACGCACGGGCTGTGGGTCATCGGCGGCACGTTGCCGCTGCGCACCGGCGACCCGGACCGGGTGCTGAACGCGAGCTGCGTGTTCGCACCCGACGGCCGGCTGGCCGCACGCTACGACAAGATGCACCTGTTCCGCTACGACAACGGGCGCGAGGACTTCGACGAGCGGCGCGTGCTGCAGGCGGGCAGCGAGCCGGTCGCCTTCGAGGCCGAGGGCCTGCGCGTGGGCCTGAGCATCTGCTATGACCTGCGCTTCCCGGAGTTGTACCGCGCGATGATGTCGCCGCCCTGCGACCTGCTGGCGGTGCCGGCGGCGTTCACCTACACCACCGGCCGGGCGCACTGGGAGCTGCTGCTGCGGGCCCGGGCGGTCGAGAACCAGTGCTACGTGATCGCGCCGGCGCAGGGCGGGGTGCACGAGAACGGGAGGCGCACCTTCGGGCACAGCCTCATCGCCGACCCGTGGGGCGAGGTGCTGGCGATGCAGGAAGAGGGCGAGGGCGTCGTGATGGCGACCTTGGATCCGGCGCGCATCGCGCAGGTGCGGATGCAGCTGCCGGCGTTGACGCATCGGCAGCCGCGTTGGATTTCAGCCTGACGATCCCGGATTGGCATCCGGGCTACGGCCTGGTTGAACGCGCGGGCCGAGCGCCGGGCCGCATCCACCCAAGGGGATCGACCGATGTACCCACAGGGCGAGGGGTTGTCATGTAGCCCGGAAGAAGCGAAGCGGATTCCGGGATCAACCTTCTAGAGTTCGTTGCGCCGAGGCATGTCCGCGCCGCGCCGCGAGCAGGTGATTGCCGCTGCCTTGGCCGCGAAATCGAGCGCGTTGCCCAACTGAGCTGCATCCAGCGCCGCGAGCACGGCGCCCGACAGTGCATCCCGCTCCGCCAGCCACGTCAACAGCGCCGCCTGGAACGTGTCCCCGGCCCCCACGGTGTCGATGACGGTCACCGCCACCGGCTTCGCCTCGGCCCGCGCTCCCGCCGTCCAGCCAATCGCACCTTTCGCGCCGCGCGTCACCACCACCAGCCGCACGCCCGTGGCCAGCCACTGCTTCGCCAGCGCCTCAGGGTCGACCCCCGGGTACAGCAGCGACAAGTCCTCGTCGCTGACCTTCAGCAGGTGCGTGCGCGGCAGCATCCACTGCAGCTGGTCGCGCCAGCGCGCCACGTCGGGCTCGACGTTGAGCCGGATGTTCGGGTCGTACGAGATCAGGCAGCGCCCATGCTCGCGCTCGACCAGCGTGCGCAGCGTGCCCGCCACCGGCTCGACCACGGTGTTGAACGAGCCGACGTGGATCACCTTCGCATCGGCCGGCACGCGCGCCAGCGCCTCGACCGGCACCTCGCGGTCGGCCGCCTGGTGGCCGTAGAACGCGTACGACGGCACGCCGGCCGCATCCAGCCCCACCAGCCCCAGCGTCGTCGGCGCGCTGCTGATGTGCAGCGCCCGCGTGTCGACGTTCTCGGCCCGCATCGCCGCGACCAGCCGCTCCCCGAGGAAGCCGCTGGACACCCCGCCGAAGAAGCACGCCGGCTGCGCCAGCCGCGCCAGCCCGACCGCGACGTTGAACGGCGAGCCGCCGATGCGGGCATCCATGCCGACCCCGGTCGGCGTCGCGCCGGTCGAGAACACGTCCATCAAGGCCTCGCCACACACCACGAACATCGATCGCTCCAGCACCAGGGAAAGGAATGGGAAAAGGGCCGCCAGCATGCCGCCGCCGGGGCTGGCAGGCTACAGGGTTTTCCATTAATCAATCAACTTGATTTATTAAACTGGCCTGTCCATACTTTGCTGCGCGTTCCGATACGCCAACTGCATCACATCTACCGGAGACAAGACATGCGCCTGAAGACCCTGCTGCCCCTGTCGTCGTTCGCTGCCGCCGCGCTGTTCGCGGCCGGGGCCCATGCCGCCGACCAGCCCATCATCGGCCTGATCACGAAGACCGAGACCAACCCCTTCTTCGTGAAGATGAAGGAGGGTGCGAACGAGGCCGCCAAGGCCAAGGGTGCGAAGCTGCTGACGGGTGCCGGCAAGGCCGACGGTGACAACGCCGGCCAGGTGACGGCGATGGAGAACATGATCGCCGCCGGTGCCAAGACCATCCTGATCACGCCCAGCGACTCGAAGGCCATCGTGCCGGCGATCAAGAAGGCGCGCGACAAGGGCGTGCTGGTGATCGCGCTCGACAGCCCGACCGACCCGACCGAGGGCACCGACGCGCTGTTCGCGACCGACAACTACCAGGCCGGCGTGCTGATCGGCCAGTATGCGAAGGCGGCGCTGGCAGGCAAGCCGGCGAAGATCATCACGCTCGACCTGTTCCCCGGCCACCCGGTGGGGGCGCAGCGCCACAACGGCTTCATGAAGGGCTTCGGCCTGGCCGCCCCGGAGGCCAAGAGCAACGAGCTCGGCAAGGCGCCCGAGGTGGTCTGCATGGCCGACAGCTTCGGCGACCAGGCCAAGGCCCAGACCGCGATGGAGAACTGCCTGCAGAAGAGCCCCGAGGTGAACCTGGTCTACACGATCAACGAGCCGGCCGCGGCCGGTGCGTACAAGGCGCTGAAGACGGCCGGCAAGGAGAAGGGCGTCGTGATCGTCTCGGTCGACGGCGGCTGCCAGGGCATCAAGGACGTCGGCGCCGGCATCATCGCCGCCACCTCGCAGCAGTACCCGCTGAAGATGGCCGCGATGGGCGTGGACGCCGGCGTCGAGTACGCCAAGACCGGCAAGAAGCCGAGCGGCTACACCGACACCGGCGTCACGCTGATCGCGGCCAAGCCGCAGGGCGGGGTCGAGAGCAAGGACGTGAAGACCGGCACCGACCTGTGCTGGGGCAAGAAGTAAGGCCGCCGGCATGGGCACCTGGAAAGACAAGCTGCCGCCGCTGGGCACGCTCGGGCCGTTTATCGCGCTGCTGCTCGCCTGCGGCTTCTTCGCGACGCAGAACGAGCGCTTCCTGACCGGCGGCAACCTGTCGCTGGTGCTGCAGCAGGTGATGGTGGTCGGGGTGATCGCGATCGGCCAGACGCTGATCATCCTGACCGCCGGCATCGACCTGTCCTGCGGCATGGTGATGGCGCTGGGCGGCATCGTGATGACCAAGTTCGCGACCGAGCTCGGCATGCCGCCGGCCCTGGCGGTGCTGTGCGGCATCGGCGTCACGACGCTGTTCGGGCTCGTCAACGGCCTGCTGGTCACGCAGATCAAGCTGCCGCCGTTCATCGTGACGCTGGGCACGCTGAACATCGCGTTCGCGATCACGCAGCTGTACTCGAACTCGCAGACCGTCACCGACGTGCCCGACAGCATGACGGCACTGGGCAACACCTTCCCGCTCGGCGGCACCACCACGGTGGCCTACGGCGTGGTGCTGATGCTGGCGCTGTACGGCCTGGCCTGGTTCGCGCTGCGCGAGACGGCCTCGGGCCGGCACGTCTATGCCGTGGGCAACAGCCCGGAGGCGACGCGCCTGACCGGCATCCCGACGCAGCGCGTGCTGCTCGCGGTCTACGTGCTGGCCGGCGTGTTCTACGGCATCGCGTCGCTGCTGTCGGTGGCGCGCACCGGGGTCGGCGACCCGAACGCCGGGCAGACCGAGAACCTGGACGCGATCACCGCGGTGGTGCTGGGCGGCACCAGCCTGTTCGGCGGGCGCGGCGTGATCCTCGGCTCGCTGGTCGGCGCGCTGATCGTCGGCGTGTTCCGCAACGGGCTCACGCTGATGGGCGTGTCGTCGATCTACCAGGTGCTGGTGACCGGGGTGCTGGTGATCCTGGCGGTGGCCACCGACCAACTCTCGCGCAAGGGGGCACGCTGATGGCGACGACAACGGGCACGCCGATCGTGATGGAGGCCAAGGGCCTGGTGAAGCGCTACGGCCAGGTGGTCGCGCTGGACGGCGCCGATTTCGAGCTGCGCGCCGGCGAGATCCTGGCGGTGATCGGCGACAACGGCGCCGGCAAGTCCTCGCTGATCAAGGCATTGTCGGGCGCGACCATCCCCGACGAAGGCGAGATCCGCCTCGACGGCGAGGTGATCCACTTCAAGAGCCCGATCGATGCGCGGCGTGCCGGCATCGAGACGGTCTACCAGGACCTGGCGGTGGCGCCGGCGATGAGCATCGCCGAGAACCTGTTCCTCGGCCGCGAGCTGCGCCGGCCGGGCTTCCTGGGCACGGTGCTGCGCATGCTCGACAAGAAGAAGATGCTGGAAGAAAGCGTCGCGCGCATGAACGAGCTGAAGGTCGGCATCCGCTCGATGACGCAGGCGGTGGAGACGCTGTCGGGCGGCCAGCGCCAGTGCGTTGCGGTGGGGCGCGCGGCGGCGTTCGCACGCCACGTGGTCATCATGGACGAGCCGACCGCCGCGCTCGGCGTCAAGGAAGGCAACATGGTGCTCGAGCTGATCCGCCGCGTGCGCGACAAGGGCCTGCCGGTGATCCTGATCAGCCACAACATGCCGCACGTGTTCGAGATCGCCGACCGCATCCACATCGCGCGGCTCGGCAAGCGTGCGGCCGTCGTCAACCCGAAGAAGATCAGCATGAGCGACACGGTGGCGGTGATGACGGGGGCCAGGCGCGTCGACGAATTGCCGCCGGAGTGCCTCGCCTGACGTCATGGCCGATCACCTGAGACCGCGCGGCTCCAACCATGTGGGCATGCGCCAGTTCAACGAGCGCGTGGTGCTGCAGGCGATCCGCCTGCACGGCGCGCTGCCCAAGGCCGAGATCGCGCGCGTCACGCACCTGACGGCGCAGACCGTGCAGCTGATCATCGCCCGGCTCGAGGGCGACGGCCTGGTGGTCAAGCAGGCGCCGGTGCGTGGCAAGGTGGGCCAGCCCTCGGTGCCGATGGCGCTGAACCCGGACGGCGCGTTCTCGATCGGCATCAAGATCGGCCGGCGCGGCATGGACATGCTGCTGGTCGACTTCGGCGGCCAGGTGCGCGAGCGGCTGGTGCGCAGCTATGCCTTCCCGGACCCGGCGACGCTGTTCGGCGAGATCGAGGCCGGCCTGCGGCAGCTGCGCGAGGCGCTCGGCAGCGAGCGCTCGCGCGTGCTGCACGGCGTGGGCGTGGCGGCACCGCTGTCGCTGGGCGGCTGGGAGTCGCTGCTCGGCGTGGCGCCCGAGATCGCGCAGGCCTGGGCGCGCATCGACATCCGCGCGCGCGTGGCCGAGCTGACCGAGCTGCCGGTGGTGTTCGTGAAGGACACCGCCGCCGCCTGCGTCGCCGAACTGGTGTCCGGGCGCGGGCGCAGCATGCGCAGCTACCTGTACGTCTTCGTCGACACCTTCATCGGCGGCGGGCTGGTGCTGGACAGCCACCTGCGCGGCGGCGTCAGCGGCAACGCGGGGGCGGTGGGCTCGCTGGCGCTGGGGGCTGCGGGAGGCGTGCAGGGCCTGCCGCGGCAGCTGCTGAGCGTGGCCTCGCTGGTGGAGCTGGAATCGCGCTACCGTGCCGCCGGGCTGGCCGAGCAGGCCTGGCTGGACGATCGCGCATTGAGCGCCGCATGGCTGCCGCACACCGAGGCGTGGCTGCGCGATGCCTGCCCCGGCATCGCGCTGGCGGTGCACAACGCCGCCTGCCTGCTGGACCTGGAGGGCGTGATCATCGACGGCTCGTTCAGCCGCGGGCTGCTGGCGGCGCTGCTGCGCGAGCTGACCGAGGGGCTGGATTGCTACAGCTGGGAAGGCGTCTCGCGGCCGGAGGTGCTGCCGGGCACGATCGGCTCGGATGCGCGGGCGCTGGGTGGGGCGCTGTTGCCTCTCTATGCGAACTTTGCGCCGGACCGGGACCTGTTCCTGAAGCTGGAGCCTTGATCCCCGGATTGGCATCCGGGCTACGAGCCTGTAGCCCGGATGGAGCGAAGCGGGAATCCGGGATTTCTCAGCGCGAGCCGAACATCATCTGCCGCGCCAGCGCCGACTTGACCGGCTTCAAGGCCTGCAACGCCGCCATCCCCAGCCCGCGCGCCGCGCCCGCGCCCGGCAGCTTCCACGTGAAGCTGCGCGCCAGGAAATCGGTGGCCGCGATCATCGCCCAACGGTCCGGCCCGCGCTGCCACTCCAGGCGCCGCAGCACCTGCGCGACGTCCGGGTTGCGCGACAAGGCCTGCACCAGCTCGAACGCATCGCGCAGCCCCAGGTTCAGCCCCTGGCCCGCCACCGGGTGCAGCGTCTGCGCCGCATTGCCGATGCGCACCGTGCGCCCCTCGGTCAGCGTGCGCTCGGCGCTCAGGCCGAGCGAGAAGCGCTTCAGCGGCGACACCGCCACCAGCTCGCCAACCTCGGGATGGAACAGCGTGTTCAGCACGGCCAGCCGCTGCCGGTCGTCCAGCGGCTCGACCGGGTCGTCGTCGCTGGCGACGCACCACACCAGCGAGGCTTGCCCGTTCTTCAGCGGCAGCAGCGCCGCCGGGCCGTGGCGCGTGAAGCGCTCGTAGGCCACGCCGGGCCGGGCGCGGCCCAGCGTCACCGTGCCGACCCAGGCATTCTGGTGGTAGTCGTGCTGCAGCGGCGCGCGCAGCCCGCCGACGCGTTCGCGTGGCAGCCGGCTGAAGACGCCCCCCTCGGCCACCACCGCCAGGTCGAAGCGCTCGGCGATGCCGGCATCGATCTCGACCCCGTCCGCCAGCGGCTTGAGCCCCTGCACCGCCTGCCCGAAGCGGCAGTGCAGGCGCTGCGGCTCGCGCTCGCACGCGGCCTGCCACGCGCGCTGCAGCGGCGCGACGATGCCGCCATAGGCGAGCACCGCGCCCAGCATCGGCACCGCTTCTTCCAGCGCGCTGATGCGCACCTGCGGCTCGCCGACCCAGGCCGCGAGCGCCGCGCCCAGCGACGGCGGCTGCTGCGACACGTGCACTTCGGTGATCGGCTGCGCCGCGTCGGCCTGCCAGGCCCCGAGCCGCTGCAGCAGCTGCACGCTGCCGAGCGACAGCGCCAGCGTGCGCGGGTCGCCGGACACGTCCTGGTCCAGCGGGCGGGCGTCGAACACGCTGACCTGCGCGGCGGGCAATGCCTGCGCCGCCAGCAGCCCCAGGGCCAGGCCCACCGGGCCGGCGCCCACCACGGCGAGGTTCAGGGCTGCGTTGCGCTCAGGGTTCATGGCCACCTCTCGTGTCTCGAAAACGCGGCATTGTCGCGCTGCCGCACAAGGCCATTTTCGTGACATACCGCACTTGCGGCGCCGGACGGGGCCCGTCCCCCCCGACTCAGGGCATGGTCGGCCACCCGGTACGGGGCTACGGTGGCAAGAGATGTACTCCCGGCGTATCCCCTCGATGTCCTCCGTTGCCGTCCCCGTGCGCCTCGCGCTGTTGTCCGCCACCGTCGCCGCCGCGTGCCTGTCCGCCGGCTGCAGCCCGCAGGCCGGTGCGTCCACCGAGCAGGCCGCGTTCGTGATCAACGGCGAACCGGTCAGCGAGCACCAGCTGGAACTGGCGCTGCCGCGCGTCGCGGTCGGCGAGAGCGCTGCGCAGACGCGGGCCGCGAGCCGCCAGGCCGTCGACGAGCTGGTGCAGGAATCGCTGGCCGCCCAGGCCGCGCGCAAGGCCGGGCTGGACCGCGACCCGCGCATCGTGCAGATGATCGAAGCCGCCCGCCGCGAGGTGCTGGCGCGCGCCTACGAAGACCGGCTCGCCGGTGCCGCCGTCGAACCGTCCAGCGACGAGATCGACCAGTTCTACGAAGCCCATCCGGCCTGGTTCGCGCAGCGCCGGCTGATGTGGCTGCAGGAAGTGACGCTGCCGCTGCCGGCGGCGCGCATCGAGCCGCTGAAGGCCCGGCTGCAGCAGGCGCCCACGCCCGACAAGACCATGGAGGCGCTGCGTGTCGAAGGCCTGCCGCTGAGCACGCGCCAGTACGCGCTGCAGCCGGAAGACACGCCCAAGCCGCTGCTGGACGCGCTGTCGGCATTGCGGGTCGGCCAGACGCTGGTGCTGTCGCAGGAAAGCGGCGTGCGCGTGCTGACGGTGCTGCAGACCCAGCCGGCGACGATCTCGCGCTCGGCGGCCGTCAAGCAGATCGCCGCGCAGATCCGCGGCGAGCGCCGCCGCGTGGCGGTCGAGCGCGGCCTGCAGAGCCTGCAGCAGCAGGCCAAGGTCGAGTACATCGGCCGCTCGGCGCAATGGAGCGCAGCGGCCTCGGCGCCGCTGGTGCGCTGATCAACTGCCCACCAGCGAGCGGCTCCACACCGGCACCAGCCGGCGCGAGCTGCTGGCCACCGCGCAGGGCAGCAGCACGGCCGCCGCGAACAGCGTGGCCAGTCCCACGCCGCTGACCTCGACCGTGCGCCAGTGCAGCAGCCAGCTGGCGACGAAGATCACGTACAGGTGCAGGAAGAAGACGGTGAAGCTGACGTCGGCCAGGTAGTCGAGCACCGTCAGCCGCAGGTGGCGCCAGCGCCACGCCAGCCCGCACAGCAGCGGCACCAGCAGCAGCTTCTGCACGAAGCTCCAGTCGATCGCGCCCTGGCCGTGGAACTCGAACGGCTGCGTGAAGGTGTACTTGCCATGGTGCGCCGACAGCAGCAGGTGCGCGACGAACAGCGCGCCGAAGGCGGCCGCGAACCAGTGCAGGTGGCGCTCCAACACCGCCAGCGTCTGCGGGCGGTACTGCCGGCACCCCATGCCCAGCAGGTAGGCCGGCACGAAGTACAGCGCGAGCGCCAGGTTGTGGTTGTGGGCGTAGCTCGGCCGGTGCATCAGGATCGACAGCGGCACCAGCAGGCACAGCAGCGCATAGCGCAGCGGCCGGCGCGACACCCACAGCAGCAGCGGCGACGCCAGGTAGTAGATCGCCACCACCGGGATGAACCACAGCGCGTAGTTGACGTGCGCGCCCGGGTACAGATAGAGGTAGCCGATGCGCGCCGGCAGCGACAGGTCGTGCAGCGCCGGCGCGGCGAAGGCCAGGCTGTCGTGGCGCAGCTCCAGCGCGATCGCCGGCAGCGACGCCAGCGCGAACGGCAGGATCACGTTGCGCAGCTTGGTCAGCAGGTAGCGCGGGTACGAGAACGAGCCGCTGCCGTGCAGGAACAGGTAGCCGGAGATGAACACGAACAGCAGCGTGGAGTTGTCCAGCAGGTCGCCGAGCGCGTTCTGCAGCTGCGGGTGGTCGGTCCAGTGGAAGAAGTAGAGGCAGTGCGTCGCGACGATCAGCAGGATCGCCACGCCGCGCAACCGGTGGATGTCGCCCAGGAAGCGGGTCGGCTCGGCGGGGGCTTGCGGGACTTGCACGGGCTCGGTCATGCGCGGCGACTCACCGGAAAGGGGGAGGTGGAGCACGAGGCGGGCGGCGTATTATTCGCCCGCACTCCGCTTCCGGAGTGTCATTGTCTAGGAGCTTTGCGCCATGGGCCTGATGGATTTCATCAAGAAGCAGTTCATTGACATCCTCGAATGGACGGAGCAGGGCGATGGCGTGCTGGCCTGGCGCTACCCGATGGCCGACAACGAGATCCAGTACGGCGGCTCGCTGACGGTGCGCGAATCGCAGATGGCGGTGTTCGTCAACGAGGGCAAGGTGGCCGACGTGTTCGGCCCCGGCACCTACAAGCTGACGACGCAGACGCTGCCGGTGCTGACCTACCTGAAGAACTGGGACAAGCTGTTCCAGAGCCCGTTCAAGAGCGACGTCTACTTCTTCAGCACGCGCCAGCAGATCGACCAGCGCTGGGGCACGACCCAGCCGGTGACGATCCGCGACAAGGACTTCGGTGCGGTGCGCCTGCGCGGCTTCGGCAACTACAGCTACCGCATCGCCGACCCGAAGCTGTTCCACACCGAGATCTCGGGCACGCGCGCCAGCTACACCGCCGCCGAACTCGACGGACAGCTGCGGGCGCTGATGCTGCAGCACATCTCCGATGCGGTGGCCGGCAGCGGCATCGCCTTCCTCGACCTCGCGGCCAACCAGGTCGAGTTCGCGAAGGCGCTGCAGGAGGCCACGCAGCCGGCGTTCAACAAGCTCGGGCTGCTGCTCGAGAGCGTGACGCTGCAGAACATCTCGCTGCCCGAGGAGCTGCAGAAGATCCTCGACCAGAAGATCGGCATGGGCATGGTCGGCAACGACATGGGCAAGTTCATGCAGTACCAGACGGCGCAGGCGCTGCCCAAGTTCGCCGAAGGCGGCGGCGGGGGCAGCGGCATTGCCGGCGACGCGATGGGCCTGGGTGCCGGCGTCGCGCTGGGCCAGGTGCTGGCGCAGCAGCTCGGCCAGGGCCTGCAGCAGCCGGCCGCCGCCGCGCCGGCCGCGCCCGCGGCGATCCGCCCGGACGACGTGATGGCCACGCTCGAGAAGCTGGGCGACCTGAAGGCCAAGGGCATCCTGACCCAGGAAGAGTTCGACGCCAAGAAGGCCGAGCTGCTGAAGAAGCTCGTGTAGCGGCGACGCCTGCTTCTTGGCGACCGAACCCAGCCCCCAGCGCGCCTACCGCGCGGCCTGCCCGAACTGCGGCGCCGAGGTCGAGTTCCGCTCGGCCGCGTCGGCGTTCGCGGTCTGCAGCTTCTGCCGCAGCACCGTCGTGCGCGACGGCGACACGCTGCGCAAGATCGGCCAGAGCGCCGAGCTGTTCGACGACCACTCGCCGCTGCAGCTCGGGGCCGGCGGCCGCTTCCAGGGCGCCGGCTTCACGCTGGTCGGGCGGCTGCAATACCGCTACGCCGAGGGCACCTGGAACGAGTGGCATGCGCTGTTCGACAACGGCCGCAGCGGCTGGCTGTCGGAGGACAACGGCCGCTACGTGCTGGCCATCGACCTGCCGCTGCAGGAAGCGCCGCCCGCCCCCACCAGCCTGAGGCCGGGGCAGCAGCAGCTCATCAACGGCCAGCCGTGGTCGGTGGCGTCGGTCTCGGCCGCCAAGCTGATCGCGGCGCAGGGCGAGCTGCCGGGCAAGCCCCCAAGTCCAAACTTCGCTGAGCGCGGCTTCGTCATCGTCGACCTGCGCAGCACGCGCGACGAGGTCGGCACCCTGGACTACAGCGACGCCGCGGCACCGAAATGGTCGGTCGGCCGCTCGGTCGCGATCAGCGAGCTGGCGATGACGGGCCTGGCGGCGCAGGCCGAAAAGACGCTGAAGGCGCGCACGGTCGAATGCCCGAACTGCGGCGCCTCGCTCGAGGTGAAGCTGTCGACCACGCAGTCCATCGTGTGCCACCAGTGCCATGCGGTGGTCGACGTGTCGCAGGGCGTCGGTGGCGACCTGGCGCACTACGTGCAGGACAACGGCAGCGAACCGCAGCTGCCTCTCGGCAGCGTCGGAACGCTGGCCTTGCTGGGCAAGGGACCGCTGCCGTGGCAACTGGTCGGCTATGTCGAGCGCTGCGAGGTTCCCGACAGCGCCGACGACGAGCAGACCTTCTGGCGCGAGTACCTGCTGTACCACCGCACCGAGGGCTTCGCCTTCCTGGTCGACGCCGAGGACGGCTGGAGCTGGACGGCGCCGATCACCGGCGTGCCGCAGCTGCGCGGCGACAATGCGGTGTACCAGGGCGCGAGCTACCGCAAGCTCTACACCTACACCGGCAAGGTCACCTATGTGCTGGGCGAGTTCTACTGGCAGCTGGCGCGCGAGCAGCGCACGCTGAACACCGACTACCAGGCCGGCAGCAAGCGCCTGAACCGCGAACAGACCGGCGACGAGATCGTCTGGTCGGCCGGCGACGCGATGAGCGCCGACGACGTGATGAAGGCCTTCCGCCTCGATGCCGGGAAGCGTGCCGGGTTGCAGCGCGACGCGCTGCCGTCGTCGGGTTCGGGCGGATTGCTGGCCAAGATCTTCCTCGCGATGTTCGTGATCGTGGTGCTGCTGCTGCTGTTCCGCTGCGGCAGCAGCTCGGCCAATTGCGACGGCCTGCGCACCACCTACGGCCCGAACTCGCAGGAGTACACCAGCTGCCTGAACAGCAACCGCAGCGGCAGCGGCGGCTTCCGCACCGGCGGCGGCTCGTTCGGCGGGTTTTCCAGCGGCGGGGGGCACAAGTGATGCCCGGCACGCGCTTTCGTTCAACGTCCACCGACAGGAGGCTCTCATGATGGGAATCGAATGGATGAAGCCCGGCATCTTTGTCGGCTCCATCCTGTTTGCGCTGATCGGCGTGCTGATCTTCTGGATCAGCTTCGTCATCGTCGACAAGATCACGCCCTACGACCTGTGGGCCGAGATCGTCGAGAAGAAGAACGTCGCGCTGGCCATCGTGGTCGGCGCGATGTGCATCGCGATCGGCATGATCGTTTCCGCCGCGATCCACGGCTAGAGGTTGACCACCCCTCGTCCGATGGACACATCGTCCGATCCCCCGGGGGGATCCGGGCCGCCAACAGGCGCCCCACCAGGCATCCGCCCGGCCGAGGTGGCGCTGCTCGCGTCCGTCTTCGTCGTCGCGGCCTGCGGCCTGGTCTACGAGCTCGCGGCCGGCACGCTGGCGAGCTACCTGCTGGGCGATTCGATCCTGCAGTTCTCGACCGTCATCGGCGCCTACCTGTTCGCGATGGGCATCGGCTCGTACCTGTCGCGCTTCTTCGAGCGGCAGATGGTGGCGCACTTCCTGCGCATCGAGCTGCTGGTCGGGCTGGTCGGCGGCCTGATGCCGGTGGCGCTGTTCGCGCTGCAGACGCTGGCCGCGCCCTCGTTCCGCTTCGCGCTGTATGCGCTGGTGCTGCTGGTGGGCACGCTGGTGGGGCTGGAGATCCCGCTGGTGATGCGCATCCTGAAGCGCCATTTCCGCGAGCGCTATGCGCTGAAGGACCTGGTCTCGCAGGTGCTGACCTTCGACTACCTGGGCGCGCTGGTGGTGGCGGTGGCGTTTCCGCTGCTCTTCGTGCCGCAGCTCGGGCTGATCCGCACCGGCGCGTTCTTCGGGCTGCTGAACGCTGCCGTCGCGGTGTGGGCGCTGTGGCTGTTCAAGGGCGAGCTGCGGCGCTGGCCGGCGCACGCGGCGGCCTGTGCCGGCGTGATCGGCGCGCTGCTCGCGGCCTTTGCCGGCGCCAACCACGTCAGCAGCTGGGCCGAGGACCGCTTCTACGCCGACCGCATCGTCTACAGCGCGAGCAGCGCCTACCAGCGCATCGTGGTCACGTCGAGCAGCGTGGGCGTGCGGCTGTTCCTGAACGGCAACCTGCAGTTCCATTCGCGCGACGAGTACCGCTACCACGAGGCCCTGGTTCACCCGGCGATGGCGGCGCACGGCGCGCCGCGCCAGGTGCTGGTGCTGGGCGGCGGCGACGGCATGGCGGTGCGCGAGATCCTGAAGTACCCGGGCGTCGAGCAGGTCACGCTGGTCGAACTGGACCCGCACATGACGACGCTGTTCGCCGAGCGGCCGATGCTGCGCGCGCTGAACGCCGATTCGCTGCATTCGCCGAAGCTGCGCATCGTCAATGCCGACGCCTTCGCGTGGCTGGAGCAGAACCCCGGGGCCTTCGACGTGGTCGTGATCGACTTCCCCGACCCCACCAATTTCTCGATCGGCAAGCTCTACACCAGCGGCTTCTACCGGCTGGTCGAGCAGCACCTGAACGCGAGCGGCTATGCGGTGGTGCAGACCACGTCGCCGCTGATCGCGCGCAAGAGCTTCTGGACGGTGGCCACGACGCTCGAGGCCGCCGGGCTGCAGGTGACGCCGTACCACGCGCACGTGCCGAGCTTCGGCGAATGGGGCTTCCTGCTCGCGAGCCGGCGGCCCTACCGCCTGCCGGCGCAGCTGCCGCCCGGCTTGCGCTTCATCAGCCTCGCGGGCCTGCCGGCGCTGTTCGATTTCCCGCCCGACATGGCGCGCGTGCCGGCCGAGGTGAACCGGCTGTCGAACCAGGTGCTGGTGCAGACCTTCGAGGACGAATGGGGCAAGGTGCATCAATGACGCGGCCGCGCGATGCCGACCGGCGGCGCTGGCTGGTGGCCGCGGCCGCGCTGCCGCTGGCCGGGCTGG
>NZ_JBFUEB010000062.1:0-39449 GCF_056404395.1 Rhizobacter sp. P2_D12
GCGCGAGGCCGGGCCGGCCGCCGCCGACCTGGGCAGCGCGCTGCAGCCGCCGCCGCTGCGCCGGGCCAGCGCGCGCATCGACGCGCTGATCGACGCGATCGCGACGCTGACGCTGGAGGCGCCGGTGAGTGCCGAATCGGTGCTGCCGCACCTGCCGACCACGCGCCGCGCCGGCAGCAAGCCGTTCCTGATCGAGGGCCTGAATGCCGAGACCGGCGAGTGGGAGCCGCCCACCGCCGGCCAGCGCTATGGCGAGTTCCAGGCCGGGTTGCAGCTGGCCAACCGCATGGGCGCGCTGAACGAGATCGAGTACTCCGAGTTCGTGCAGAAGCTGCAGGCCTTTGCCGAATCGATCGGCGCGATGGCCGACTTCCCGGACATGCTGGACGTGGTGGCACGGGCACGCGAACTCGACACCTTCGCCGGCGAGCACGATGCGCAGCTCGCGGTGCACCTGCAGGCGCGCTCGGCGGCGTGGAGCGTCGGCTACATCCAGCAGCACGCGGCGCGGCATGGCTTCGTGCCGGGCGTGGTGCCGGGGCGGCTGGTGCTGCCGTCGTCCGAAGACGGCGCACCGCCGGTGCTGACGCTGAGTTTCGATTCGCAGGCGGCGTTCGCCGAGGACCCGAACAAGTCGGTGGTGCGCGACGTGACGCTGAGCTTCGACGTGCCGCAGACCGATGCGCGGGCCGAGCCCTTCATCTCGTGGCAGGCGAGCGCGCAGGCGTTGTCGCTGGGGATGGACGCGGCGATCGTCGACGACAACGGGCAGCTGCTGCGGCCGGAAGGCTTCGCGGCGATCGGCGGCGAGCTGGGGCAGCTGTACCAGGCGCTGGAGACGCACGACCTGGCAGCAGGTTCATCGGCCGCCCGGCGCCTTTTCTCGTAGCCCGGATGCCAATCCGGGGATCCACGTCACTTCATCGCCTTGACCGCCCGCCCCAACTCGATCACCGCCAGCGCGTAGTAGCTCGACCAGTTGTACCGCGTCACCGCGTAGAAATTGGGCGTTCCCGCCACGTAGCTCGGCGCCGCGTCGCCGTTCTGCAGCTCGATCAGCGCCAGCTTGTCGCCGAACTCGCGCGCCGGTGCCGGCAGCGCGGCGCCATGCGCCAGGAACTCCTGCGGCGTGAAGCTCGGCAGGATGTCCGGCACCAGCAAGGCCGCGCGGTCCGCCGCATCCACCGGTGCCGCGACGTCGAAGTGCGTCGGCATGCCGCGCTGCCAGCCGTGTTCGGCCAGGAAGTGCGCGACGCTGCCGGCCACGTCGGCGCCGCTCGCATGCAGGTCGACCCGCCCGTCGCCGTCGAAATCCACCGCGAAGCGGTTCCAGCTGCTCGGCATGAACTGCCCCATGCCCATCGCACCGGCATAGCTGCCCTTCAGGGCCAGCGGGTCGGCGTTCTCGCTGTGGCACAGCACCAGGAACTGCTCGAGCTCGTCGCGGAAGAACGCGCTGCGGTCGCGCCGCCCCGCGGGAAAGTCGAAGCTCAGCGTCGCCAGCGCGTCGATCACGCGGAAGCCGCCCATCTGCTGGCCGTAGATCGTCTCGACGCCGACGATGCCGACCACGATCTCCGGCGGCACGCCGTACATCGCTTCGGCGCGCGCGAGCCACTTCTCGTTGTCGCGCCAGAACGCCAGCCCGGCGCGGATGCGCTTCGGCTCGACGAAGCGGGCCCGGTAGGCGGCCCAGTTCTTCGCGGTGCCGGCGGGCGGCGGCATGATGAACTTCGCGACGTTGGGGATGTAGCGCGCCTCGGCCAGCTGCGCCTGCACCCAGGTCGCATCCAGCCCCTGGCGCTCGGCGAGTTCGGCGCCGAAGCGCATCACGTCCTCGCGGCCGCCGTAGATCACCGCCTCGGGCGCGTTGTCGTCGCGCACCGCTGCCGGATGCTTGGCCTTGGCCTTTGGCCGGGCGCCGGTCTCGGCGATGCCGCACAGCGCAACGGCCAGCGCAATGACCCAGGGGGCGCAAGAGGAACGGCGAAATCCGGCAGGCATCGGCGAATTATCGGCGCGTGCGATGCCTGCTCAGGCCTTTGCCAACGTGCGCACCTCGGACCRCACCGCACGCAGCCAGTCCGGCGACGGCCGGGCGATCGCGCCGCGGCCGTAGCGCTGCGCGTCCAGCCTGTGCAGCAGGCCGGCCAGCGTGCCGCCGCGCGCGCCGAAGCGCGCCTGCACCGCGGCAGCCAGTGCGCGCGGCGTGTCGTGCGCGGCCGCCGGCACGCCCAGCCGCTGCAGCGCCTCGCGCAGCTGGCGCGCCTGGCGCTGCCACGGGTCCTGCCGGTGCCGGTCCCACCAGGCCCAGGCGGCGCCCAGCAGCGCCAGCACGCTGAGCGCGCCGATCAGCAGCAGCGCGAGGTCTTCCCAGCTCGGCGACTCGAAGCCCAGGTGCTTCAGCAGGTCGAGCTGCTGCCCGCGCGAGTAGTTCAGCACCCACTGGTTCCAGCGGTTGTTGACCGACTCCCAGGCCTCGCGCAGCTGCGCCAGCAGGACCGGGCTGACATTGCCGATCGCGCCGGCGACGAAGCCGGGGGCCGGCGTCAGCCGGCTGCTGCGGCCGATGCGGTCGGGGGCCACCGCGGCGGTCGGGTCGGCACGCACCCAGCCGACGCCCGCCTGCCAGTACTCGGCCCAGGCATGTGCATAGCTCTGCCGCACGATGTAGAAGCCGTCCACCGGCACCGGGTCGGTGCCCTGGTAGCCGGTGACGACGCGGGCCGGGATGTTCAGCGCGCGCATCACGACCACGAAGGCGGCGGCGTAGTGCTCGCAGAAGCCGGCCTTGCGATCGAGCCAGAACTCGTCCACCGCCGCGCGCGGGTCGGCTTCGCCGTAGAAACCGGGCGCCAGCGTGTAGCTGAAGCCGCCGCGCGCGATGTGCGCCAGCACCGCCTGCGCCAGCGCGCGGGCGTCCGCACCGGCCAGCTCGGGGCGCTGCCGCAGCTCGGCCGCCCAGGCCAGCGTGCGCGGGCTGTCGCCCTCGGGCAGCTGCACCAGCTCGCGCAGCTGTGCACTGCGCTGCAGCGGCCCGTACTCGAAGCGCGTCTGCGCGGTGGCGCTGAAGCGCAGCCGCTCGGTGACCGGGCGCAGCGTGCCCCAGCCGAGGTCGTCGCGCTGCACCAGCGGCAGGTTCTCGATCGGCTCGACCTCGGTGGTCGCCTCCAGCAGCGGCAGCAGCGGCAGCCGCAGCGGCTCGAGCGTCACTTCGTAGCGGTAGGCCGGCCCGGTGGCGCGCAGCGCGGTGCGCACCGGCGGCGCGAACTCTGAGCGGAAGGTCGGGCGCCACTCGCGCCCGTCGTAGCGCGACAGCACCGGCCCGCGGAAGTACATCGTCTCGGGCGGAGGCACCGCGCCGAAGAAGCGCACGCGCATCGCGACGCTGTCGTCCTGCGCGATCTCGGCCACCGAGCCCATGCGCATGCTGTTCGACAGCCCGGTGGTCGACTGGCCGTCCTGCGGCACGCCCCACAGCGGCCCGATGCGCGGGAACATCACGAACAGCAGCACCATCACCGGCGCCCCGAGCACCGCGCTGCGCAGCGCGAGCCGCGCGGCCTGGCGCAGCTGCGGCTGCCCGACCGGCATGTGGGCCAGCACCAGCGCCGTCAGCAGGCCCCACACCGACAGCAGCATCGCCGCCGCGACCGGCAGCGACTGCGAATACAGGAAGTGCGTCAGCACCAGGAAGAAGCCGAGGAAGAACACCACGAAGGCATCGCGGCGGGCGCGCAGCTCCAGCGTCTTCATCGCCATCAGCACGACGGCCAGCGTGATGCCGGGTTCCTTGCCGAGCAGGCTGCGGAACGAGAACAGCGTCAGCGCCACCGCCAGCGCCAGCAGCGCGATGCGCATCCAGCGGCCGGGCAGCGCGCCGCCGCTCAACGCCAGCCGGCCGCGCCACAGCAGCACGCCGGCGGTCAGCGCGGCGCACCACGGCGGCAGGTGCAGCAGGTGCGGCAGCACCGTCCAGCCGATCACGCCGAGCAGGAACAAGGTGTCGCGCGCGTCGCGCGGCAGGTGGTGCCAGCCGGGCCAGCGGAAGGAGGTGCGCGTCACTGCCACAGCGCCATCGCCTCCAGGCAGCGGCGGCGCTGCAGCTCGCCCTGGGCCGGGTCGACCTGCACGCCGGGCAGGCGCAGGCCGTAGTCGGCGCCGGCGCGCTCGGCCGCGAGCACCCAGGCGGCCAGGCGCGACAGCCGGTCTTCCGGCGCCAGGCCGGCGCAGCGCTGCCAGTCGAGCCACAGCTGCTGCTGCACGGTGGCGCTGGTGTCGCGGCTGACGAGTTCGCCGCCGGTCTCCAGGCTGCGCGCGGCTTTCTTCCAGACCACCAGCTTCAGCGGATCGCCGCGGCGGTAGCCTCGCACGCCTTCGAGCTCGCCACCGTCGGTGCGGCGCCCGGTGGCCGGCCCGCCCGGCGTCGGATGGGCCGACGGCAAGGGGGCGGCCGGCCGTTCGAGGCGCGGGTAGACCAGCACCTGCGCCGCCGGCCGCCACACCGCCCAGGCGCGGAACAGCCCGAGCGGGAAGCGCGTCTCGACGCTGATCGCCGGCACCTCGTGCAGGCCGCGGACCTGCGGCATGAAGCTGACGTGCGCCGGGGCCTGCCCGCCGGCCGGCACGTCGGCCCAGCTGAGGGTCGATTCCGGCGCGGCCTCCATGCGCAACCCGATCCCGAAGCGCGCCGAGGCCGGGCTGGTCAGCGTGATGGCCAGCCCGACCGGGTCGCCGGCGAACACCGCGGCCGGCGGGCGCAGGTGCAGCGTCATTGCGCGCAGCGTGTTGTGCGTCAGGTGCATCGAGACGATGCCGCTGCCGGCCAGCAGGAAGGTCAGCACGTAGCCCAGGTTCAGCTGGTAGTTGATGGACGCCACCAGCAGCACCATCAGCGTCAGCGCGAACATCAGCCCGGCGCGCGTCGGCAGGATGTAGACGTTGCGCTGCGTCAGCAGCATCGTGTCGGTGCGCGGCAGCCGGGCCTGCCACCAGGCGCGAAAGCGCCGGCGCACCGCACCGGCGGCGAGGCCGAACGGGCGCAGCGGCAGCTTGATCGCTTCTGCGGGGGACATTTCAGGTCAGGGGAGGGCCGTGGCCTCGATCATCGCGCGCACCTGCTCCCTGGAGCCGCGGCCGGCCCCCGCCACCGGCACCAGCCGGTGCGAGATCGACTGCGCCAGGATCGCCTGCACGTCGTCGGGTGCCACGTAGTCGCGCGAATCGAGCAGCGCATGCGCCTTCGCGGCCCGCAGCACCGCGATGCCGGCGCGCGGGCTCAGCCCGTCGACGAACCAGGCGCCGCTGCGCGTCGCGGCGATCAGCGCCTGCAGGTAGTCGAGCAGCGCCTCGGAGGCGTGCACGCGCAGCACGTCCTGCTGCACCGCCAGCAGCTCCTCGGGCGACATCACCGCGTGCAGCGCGCCGATCGCCTCGCGCCGGTCGATGCCGGCCAGCAGCGCGCGCTCGCTCGCGTGGTCGGGGTAGCCGAGCGTGATGCACATCAGGAAGCGGTCGAGCTGCGATTCGGGCAGCGGGTAGGTGCCGAGCTGGTCGGTCGGGTTCTGCGTCGCGATCACGAAGAACGGCGACGGCAGCGCGCGCGTCTCGCCCTCGATGCTGACCTGGTGCTCTTCCATCGCTTCCAGCAGCGCGCTCTGCGTCTTCGGGCCGGCGCGGTTGATCTCGTCGGCCAGCAGCACCTGCGCGAACACGGGCCCGGGGTGGAACACGAAGGCTTCCTTGCTGCGCTCGTAGATGCTGACGCCGATCAGGTCGGACGGCAGCAGGTCGGCGGTGAACTGGCTGCGCGAGAACTTGAGGCCCAGCGATACCGCGAGGGCATGCGCCAGGGTGGTCTTGCCGACGCCGGGCACGTCTTCGATCAGCAGGTGGCCGCCGGCCAGCAGGCAGGCGACGCAGTCGCGGATCTGGGAGCGTTTGCCGACGATGATCGTGCTAATCTGGTCGATCAGGCGGTTCAGTTGTGGAAGGGCTTTCAGCAGGTCCTGGCTCATCCGAGCACCATAACCGAAACCGTTCGGTTTTCTGACAGTGAACAGACGATGCCCACTGCGCTCTACAGCCATCCCGATTGCCGCCTGCACGACATGGGCCGGGGCCACCCCGAATGCCCGCAGCGGCTCGACGCGATCAGCGACCACCTTCTCGCCACCGGGCTGGACGTGGCGCTCGAGCACCGCGAAGCTCCGCTGGCCGACCTGCACGACGTCGCGCTGGCGCACGAGAGCCTCTACGTCAGCGAGCTGAAGGCGGTGCTCGAAGACGTGGCTGCCACCGGCCACAGCCGCGCGCTCGACCCCGACACCATCGCCAGCCCCGGCACCTGGCGCGCGGTGCAGCGTGCCGCCGGCGCCGCGGTGGCCGCCACCGACGCCGTGCTCGACGGCCAGATCGCGAACGCCTTCTGCGCCGTGCGCCCGCCCGGCCACCATGCGACGCGCGGCGAGACCATGGGCTTCTGCTTCTTCAACAACGTCGCGATCGCGGCGCGCCATGCGCTCGACGTGCGCGGCCTCGATCGCGTGGCCATCGTCGATTTCGACGTGCACCACGGCAACGGCACCGAAGACATCGTGGCCGGCGACGAGCGCATCCTGATGGTCAGCTTCTTCCAGCACCCGCTCTACCCGTACAGCGGCGGTGTGCCCAAGGGCGACAACATGCTGAACCTGCCGCTCGCGCCGTACACGCGCGGCGCCGAGGTGCGCGAGCTGATCGATGCGGCGTGGATGCCGCGCCTCGAGGAATTCAAGCCGCAGATGATCTTCATCTCGGCCGGTTTCGACGCGCACCGCGAAGACGACCTCGGCCAGCTCGGCCTGGTCGAGGCCGACTACGAGTGGATCACGCGCCGCATCAAGGCCCTGGCCGAGCGCCATGCCGGCGGGCGCATCGTGTCCTGCCTCGAAGGCGGCTATGCGCTGGGCGCGCTGGCGCGCAGCGTCGCGGCCCACCTGCGGGTGCTGGCCGACCTCTGATCCCCCTGCCGCCGCGCGGCCCGTCCCGAACCGAGAAAGAGAATCCTGCGATGGAATCGTCCCTGGGCGTCCAAGACTTCGACCAACTGCTGCACGACCTGGCCACCACCAGCGCGCTCACCGAGGCGGTCGTGCTGCTCGGCTGCCTGGGGGTCTCGTGGCTCGTGTGCATGCTGTTGCGCCGGGTGCTGAAGATCGACGGCGCGGTGGTGTTCGGCCGCAACGTGGTCGACGGCGTGCTGTTCCCGCTGGTCGCGCTGGTGCTGGCCGTGGTGGCGCGGCACTTCCTGATGGGCGTCGTGAAGGTCGCGGTGTTCCGCGTCGCGATCCCGATCCTGCTGTCGCTGGCGTTGATCCGGCTGGCGGTGCGGGTGCTGTCGGCGGCCTTCCCGAACTCGGCGTGGATGCGCGCGATCGAACGCACGATCTCGTGGCTGGCCTGGATCGCGGTCGTGCTGTGGATCACCGGCGTGATGCCGGCGGTGATGGAAGAGCTCGACAGCGTGCGCTGGCAGATCGCCGGCAACATGGTGTCGCTGCGCACGATGATCGAAGGCGCGTTGACGGCCGGCGTCGTGATGGTGCTGGCCTTGTGGCTGTCGTCGGCGATCGAGCGCAAGATCATCCACGGCACCGGCGACGACCTGTCGATGCGCAAGATGGTGTCGAACATCGTGCGCGCGCTGCTGCTGTTCCTCGGCCTGCTGTTCGCGATGTCGGCGGTGGGCATCAACCTGACGGCGCTGAGCGTGCTGGGCGGCGCGATCGGCGTCGGCCTCGGCTTCGGCCTGCAGAAGATCGCGGCCAACTACATCAGCGGCTTCGTGATCCTGGCCGAGCGCTCGCTGCGCATCGGCGACATGGTGAAGGTCGACAACTTCGAGGGCCGGGTGACCGACATCCGCACCCGCTACACGGTGATCCGCTCGCTGGGCGGGCGCGAGGCGGTGGTGCCGAACGAGATGCTGATCACGCAGCGGGTCGAGAACCTGTCGCTGGCCGACCCGCGGGTGCTGATCCAGACGGCGGTGCAGGTGGCCTACGGCACCGACGTGCGGGCGCTGCAGCCCAAGCTGGTCGAGGCCATCCTGCAGGTGCCGCGCGTGATCGGCGATCCGGGACCGGGCGTGCAGCTGTCGAACTTCGCGGCCGACGGGATGGACCTGACGATCAACTTCTGGATCCGCGACCCGGAGAACGGGCAGGGCGAGGTGAAGTCGAACGTCCACCTGGCGGTGCTCGACGTGCTGAGCGCCGAGGACGTGCAGATCCCGTTCCCGCAACGGGTCATGCACACGATCGTGCGGCACGAAGGGCCGGACGGGGCGCCGGTCCCGGCGCCCGAGCGGTGATCAGGGTGCGATCAAGGCATTGATCGCACGCAGGTCGTCCGCCTTCAACTGCCCGGCCGCCTGCCGCAGCTTCAGGTTGTTCACCAGCACGTCGTAGCGCGCCTTCGCCAGGTCGCGCTTGGCGTTGAACAGCTGGGTCTGCGCATTCAGCACGTCCAGGTTCACGCGCACGCCGACCTTGTAGCCCAGCTGCGTGGCCTCCAGCGCCAGCTGGCTCGACGACTCGGCCGCCTCCAGCGCCACCACCTGGGCCTGGCCCGACTGCACACCGAAGAACACCTGGCGCGTCGCCTGCGCGGTGCCGCGGCGGGCCGCGTCGAGCAGGTTGCGGTTCTGCTCTTCGAGCTGCAGCGTTTCCTTGACGCGGTTCTGGATCGAGAACCCGGCGAACAGCGGCACCGTCATCGTCAGCGCGACGTCGGAGCTGGTCACCCGGCCCGAGGTGTCCACCGGCTTGCTGATCGAGGTGTGGCCGCGGCCATAGCTGCCGGTCAGGCCGACGGTCGGCAGGTGCCCGGCGCGTGCCTTCTCGGTCTCGAGCTTGGCGATGTCGTAGCCCAGCTGTGCCTTGCGCACCGTCGGCGAGGTGTCGGTCTGCGACACCCAGGCCTCGACGTTGTTCGGCGAGACCGCCGGCAGCGCCACCGGCGTGGCCAGCGGCTTCGGCGCGACACCGTCGCGGCCCACCAATTGGTCGAGCGCGATGCGCTTGGTGCGCAGGTCGTTGTCGGCCGCGATCTCCTGGGCCGTGGCCAGGTCGAAGCGCGCCTGCGCTTCTCGCGTGTCGGTGATGGTGGCGGTGCCCACCTCGAAGTTGCGCTTGGCCGAGGCCAGCTGCTCGGCGATCGCGCTCTTGTTGGCTTGCGCTGTGCCCAGCGCATCCTGCGCGGCCAGCACGTCGAAGTAGGCCTGTGCGACGCGCACGATCAGGTCCTGTTCGGCGGTTTCCAGGTCGGCGCGCGAGATGTCGACGCCCAGGTCGGCCTGGCTGATGGTCTTGTCGTTGGCCCGGTTGAACAGCGTCTGCGATGCGCTCAGGCCGGCCGTGGTCGAGCGGCTGGTCGCTTCGCTGAGCGGTGTCTCGCTGTCGCTGCGCTCGGCCTGCAACTGGGCCCCGACCTGCGGCCGGCGCAGCGCATGCGCCTGCTCGGCCTTGTACTGCGCCGACTCGGCCAGTGCCCTGGCCGCCAGGTAGCTCGCGTCGTAGCCGCGCGCCGTGTCGTAGAGCTCGGCCAGGCTCTGCGCGTGTGCGAAGGGCGCGGCACCGAGGGCGGCGGCACAGGCCAGCACCAGGCGGCCGAGCTTGGGCAGGCGGGTCGGGAACACAGCGGACATGGGGGCTTCCTTGGGGATGGGTGAACAGCGATCGGTGGATCGATCAATACAGGGGAACGGATGCGTCGACCTCGCGGGCCCAGGCATCGATGCCGCCGGCGACGTTGTACACGCGGGCATGGCCCGCGCGCTCCAGGAATGCGACGACCTGCAGGCTTCGCATGCCGTGATGACACAAACCCAGGACAGGCTGCGCCGGATCGAGCTCGGCCAGGCGCTGCGGAACCTCGCGCATCGGGATGCAGACGGTGCGCGCACCGGGCACCGTGAGCGCCGCGGCCTGCACCTCCCAGGGTTCGCGCACGTCCAGCAGCACCGGCCGGCTGTCGGGCCCGAAGCTCTCGATCAGTGCCGCCACGTCGGTCACGCGAACCTGTTCCATCGGCTGTTCCCCGGTGTTCAGAAGTGGAAGCGCGTCGGCTCGTCGAAGCCGAGCAGGCGCGGGGCCACGGTGTCGAACAGCTCGACGCTGCGGGTGTCGTTCTCGCCGACGCGCGTCACCAGCGTCGCGCGCATCACCGGGTCCTGCCCGACGATCGCGACCAGCCGGCCGCCGACCTTCAGCTCGGCCAGCAGCGCGGCCGGGATCGCGGCGACCGAGCCCGACAGCACGATCACGTCGAACGGACCGGCGGTCGGCAGGCGCTTCGAGCCGTCGCCCTCGACCACGCTGACGTTGGACACCGCGGCGCGGCGCAGGTTGTCGGCGGCCAGCCGGGCCAGCTCGGGCACGATCTCCAGCGTCACCACCTGGCGCGCCTTGTGCGCCAGCAGCGCGGCCATGTAGCCGCAGCCGGCGCCGATCTCGAGCACGCGCTCGTGGCGGCGCACCGCCAGTTCCTGCAGCAGCCGGGCCTCGACGCGCGGCGCCAGCATGTGCTGGCCGCCGGGCAGCGGCACCTCGGTGTCGAAGAAGGCCAGCGCACGCGAGGCGGCCGGCACGAAATCCTCGCGCTTGATGACACCCAGCAGGCTCAGCACGCCGGGGTCCAGCACGTCCCAGGGGCGGATCTGCTGCTCGATCATGTTGAAGCGGGCTTGTTCGACGGTCATGGCGGCGTTCCTTGGGGCGAAGACACGGGTTGGGGCAAACCCGGCATTTTATGGGGAGCCCACTTGCGCCGCGCCCAGTCGGCGAGGTCATCCAGGTAGCAATAAATGACAGGCACCACCACCAGCGTCAGCAGCGACGAGGTGATCACGCCGCCGATCACTGCCTGGCCCATCGGCGCGCGCTGCTCCGAGCCCTCGGACAGCGCGAAGGCGAGCGGCACCATGCCGAAGATCATCGCCAGCGTCGTCATCAGGATCGGGCGCAGCCGCACCTGGGCGGCGTGCAGCAGCGCCTGCTCCCGGGTCATCGGTGCTTCGTCATGGTCCAGCCCGTGCTCGCCGCGGTGCTCGCCGGCGCGCGAGCGGATCGCGAAATCCACCAGCAGGATGGCGTTCTTCGTCACCAGCCCCATCAGCATCACGATGCCGATGATGCTGAACATGTTCAGCGTCGAGCGGAAGACCAGCAGCGCCAGCACCACGCCGATCAGCGTCAGCGGCAGCGAGCTCATCAGCGCCAGCGGTTGCAGGAAGCTGCGGAACTGGCTGGCCAGGATCATGTAGATGAAGACGACTGCCAGCGCCAGCGCGCCGACGGCGTACGCGAAGGACTCGTTCATGTTCTTGGTCGAACCGCCGAACACGTAGCGGTAGCCGGGCGGCCAGGCGATGCCGTCCAGCACGCGGCGGATGTCGGCCGACACGTCGCCCGAGCTGCGGCCGAAGGCGTTGGCGTCGATGTTGATCTCGCGGTTCAGGTCGCGCCGGTTGATCTGGTTCGGCCCGGTCGACGGCGACACGTCGGCCACCTGCGACAGCCGCACCGAGCGGGCCGAGCCGTCGGCCGCGGGCGCCACGTTGATCGGCAGGCGCTGCAGGTCTTCCAGCGTGTTGCGGCTGTCCGGGCGCAGCCGCACGTTGACGTCGTAGTTCTCGCCGTCCGGTGCGCGCCAGTTGCCCACCGTGGTGCCGGCCACCAGCGTGCGCAAGCTGGTGGCGAGGGCGTTGACGTTCAGGCCGGCATCCGACGCGGCGTCGCGCTTCACGTCGATCGCGACGGTGGGCTTGTCGGGCTTCAGCGTGCTGTCCAGGTCGACCAGGCCGGGGATGGCGCGCAGCCGCGTCGCGATCTGCGCCGACAGCCGCGCCAGCTCGTCGAGGCCGGGCCCCTGGATCGAGAACTGCAGGCTCTTGCCGCCGCCCAGGTCGGTCTGGCCGATGTTGGTGACGGTGATGCCGGGGATGCGCGACAGCCGCTCGCGCAGCGGCACGCTGAGCTCGTTGACGCTGCGCGTGCGGTCCTTGCGGTCGAGCAGGCGCACGTAGGTGGCGCCGTAGATCTTGCCCTGCGCGACGCCGCTGTTGATGGTGGTGACGGTGTACTTCACCTCGGGCATCTCGCGCAGCACGGTGTCGATCTGCCGGGCGCGCATCTCGGTCACCTCGAGCGACGAGCCGACCGGCGTGTAGAAGTTGACCTGGGTCTCGGAGAAGTCGGCCTTCGGCACGAACTCGGCGCCCAGCACCGGGATCAGGAAGAAGCTGCCGACGAAGGTGGCCAGCGCGACGCCCAGCGTTGCCAGCTTGTGCACCAGCGCCCACGCGAGGATGTGCTGGTAGGCGTCGGACAGCCGCTGCGTGACGCGGTCGAACCAGCCGGTGACGCGGCCGATGGTCTTGTCGTAGAGCGTCACCGGCGGTCCTTGATGCACGCCATGGGCCTGGGGATCGTGCCAGACGCTGGACAGCATCGGGTCCAGCGTGAAGCTGACGAACATCGAGATCAGCACCGCGGCCACGATGGTGAGCCCGAACTCGTGGAAGAACTTGCCGACGATGCCGCCCATGAAGCCGATCGGCAGGAACACCGCGACGATGGACAGCGTGGTGGCCAGCACCGCCAGCCCGATCTCGCTGGTGCCGTCCAGCGCCGCCTGGTGCGCGCTCTTGCCCATCTGCACGTGGCGCACGATGTTTTCGCGCACCACGATCGCGTCGTCGATCAGCAGGCCCACGCACAGGCTCAGCGCCATCATCGTGATGGTGTTGATCGTGAAGCCGAAGACGTACATGAACAGGAAGGTGCCGATCAGCGCGATCGGCAGCGTGAGCCCGGTGATGACGGTGGAGCGCCACGAGTTGAGGAACAGGAAGACGATCAGCACGGTGAGTGCCGCGCCCTCGAACAGCGTGCGCTTGACGTTGGCCACCGAGACGCGGATCGAGCGCGAGCTGTCGCGGTTGACCTCCACCTTGACGCCCGGCGGCGTGACGGCGGCGGCCTCGGCCAGCGCCTTGACGAGACCGTCGACCACCTCGATCGTGTTCTCGCCCTGCGACTTCTGCACCGACAGCAGCACCGTGCGCTGGCCGTTGTAGAGCGCGAGGCTCTCGACCTCCTGCGGGCCGTCGACGACGTCGGCCACCTGCCACAGTTTCACGGCCGATCCACCGTTCGCGCCGCGGCGCGCGACGATGATCTCGCGGAAATCCTCCGGCCGCTTCAGCCGCGCGTTGATCTGCACCACGCGTTCCTGCTCGCGCGACTTGATCGCGCCCATCGGCAGTTCCTGGTTCTCGCTGCGCACCGCGGCCACCACCTGGTCGACGCCCAGGCCCAGCGCGTCGAGCGCGGCCGGGCGCACGTAGAGGTTGATCTCGCGCTCGATGCCGCCGACCACGCTGACGGCGCCGACGCCGCGCACGTTCTCGAGCCGCTTCTGCAGCACCTGGGTGGCCCAGGTGGTCAGTTCCTGCGGCGAGCGCCTGCCGTCGGGCGACAGCACGGCCACGTTGAAGATCGGTTGGCTGGCCGGGTCGAAGCGCGAGATGCGCGGCTCCTTGACCTCGTCGCGCAGGTTGGGCCGGATGAGCGCCACCTTCTCGCGCACGTCGTCGGCCGCCTTGCGCCCGTCGACGTCGAGGTTGAACTCGACGATCACCACCGCCGTGCCTTCGTACGAGCGCGAGTACAGCGAGTTGATGCCGGCGACGGTGTTCACCGCCTCCTCGATCTTCTTCGTGACCTCGCTCTCGACGATCTCGGGCGACGCGCCCGGGTAGTCCATCTGCACGACCACGGTCGGGAAGTCGATGTTCGGGAACTGGTCGACCGACAGCCGCTGGTAGCTGAACAGCCCGAGCACGACGAAGGCCAGCATGACCATCGTGGCCATCACCGGGTTGCCGATCGAGACGCGGGTGAACCACATGGGGCCGGGCCTTCAGCGCGCGGCTGCGGGCGCGGACGTGGGCGAGGCCGCGCCGGTGATGCGCACGGCCGTGCCTTCGCGCACGGGGCCGACGCTGCCGCGCAGCACCGTGCTGCCGTCGGCGACGCCGGCCGTGATCTCGACCAGGCCGTCGCGCTCGCCGCCCAGGCCGCTGCGCCCGCCCAGCGTGACGCCGCGCTGCACCACCTTGCCGTCGACCACGGCCAGCACGTAGGGCCGCGCCTGGTCGACGCGCACCGCGTTGGCGGGCACGGCCAGCGCGGTCTTGCGCTCCAGCTCGATCGCGCCGCGCGCGAACAGGCCCTGGCGCAGCCCGGGCTGCGGCTGCAGCTCGAGGTAGACCATCACCGCGCGCGTGCCGGCCTGGGTGCTGGGGCTGATGCGCGCGACGCGCGCGCTGGCCGGCGCGGCCAGGCCGTCGACCTGCAGCGTCGCGAACTGGCCGACCTGCACCGCGCCGACGTCTTCCGGCGCGACGGCGGCTTCGAGCTCGATGCGCGACAGGTCGACCACCTCGACCAGCCTGGCATCGACCGCGACGCGCTCGCCCGGCTGCGCGGCGCGCAGCGACACGATGCCGCCGATCGGCGCCACCAGCTGCGCATCGGCGCGCGACTTGCGGGCCAGCTCGACGGCGGCCGCGGCGGCGCCGTAGTTGGCCTGCGCGGTGGCCTCGTTCGAAACCGAGGTCTCCAGGCCGGTGGCCGAGATGAAGCCCTGCGCGACCAGCGCCTTGTTGTTCTCCAGCGTGCGCCGGGCGATGTCGAGCTGGCCGCGCGCCGAGGCGGCGTTCTGCTCGGCCTGGCGCAGCCGCCAGTCGACCTCGGTGGTGTCGAGCTGGCCGATCACCTGGCCGGCCTTGACCGGGTCGCCTTCGCGCACCGTCAGCGACTTGACCTCGGCCGCCACCTTGGCCTTCACGACCGCGGAGTTGACCGCCTTCAGCCCGCCCGACACCGCCAGCGTGCGCGCGAACGGCTGCGGGTGCAGCACGACCAGGTCGCCGTCGGCGAGTTCGAGCGCCGGCGGCGCCTTGGACGCCGCGGCGCCGAGGGCCGCCTGCTCCTGCTTGCGCGCGCTCAGTGCGCGCGCCACGAAGCCGCCGACCAGCGCGACGACGACGACCGGCACGGTCCAGCGCAGCCAGCGCTTCATGCGGCGTCCGCTTTCCCGGGAATCTCCAGCCCGCGCGTGACGAGGTCCATGTGCGCGTAGACGAAATCGTGTGGCTCCATCAGCGACGGCACCGGCGAGCACGCCCCCAGCGAGTGCTTGTGCATGCACAGCATCACCATCGGCAGGATCAGCGAGTGCACCGCGAACTCCACGTCGACCGGGCGGAACTCGCCGGCGTCGATGCCGCGCTGCACGACGGCGGCGACCAGCTGCGAGCCGGGCTCGACCACCTGCTCGCGGTAGAACTCGGCGATTTCCGGGAAGTTGCGCACCTCGGTGAGGATCAGCTTGAAGACCGCCGAGCCGGGGCTGTGGAAGATGCGCATCCACCAGGCCGGCAGCACCTCGCGCAGCACCTGCGCCGCGGTGCCGGTGAACTGGCGCACCTCGTCGACGCCACTCTGGATCTCGGACGAGACGCGGTCGCGGATCACCGCCTTCAGCAGCTCTTCCTTGCTCGGGTAATAGAGATACAGCGTGCCCTTGGACACCCCGGCCGCCGCGGCCACCTCTTCGGAGCGGGTCGCGGCGAACCCCTTTTCGGCAAACAGCGCCAGCGCCGCGTCCAGCAGCTCTTGCGGGCGGGCTTCCTTGCGGCGTTGGCGGGAGGGGAGGGAGGGCAGCGGGGCGGTCATCGGATCGGTACTGACTGACTGGTCAGTAATGTAAGGGCTGGGGGCGGCCAGGGTCAAGGGATGCGGGTAACCCCTTGTTCGCAGGGCGGGACGGGAGGGCCCGGCGGCTATCATCGGCGCACTTTTTTGCTGGGAGATTGCGTGAACCTGGACGTCGTTTTGCTGCTGAAGGCGGCGGTGATGGGGGTCGTCGAGGGCTTGACGGAGTTTCTGCCGATCTCCAGCACGGGGCACCTGATCCTGGCGGGCTCGTTGATGCACTTCAACGACGCGCGCGGCAAGCTGTTCGAGATCGTGATCCAGTCGGGCGCGATCCTGGCCGTGGTGTGGGAATTCCGCGGCCGCATCGGCGGCGTGCTGGCCGGGGCCGGCAGCGATCCGAAGGCGCGCCGGCTGCTGCTGAACATCGCGATCGCCTTCCTGCCGCTGGCGGTGCTGGGGCTGGTGTTCGGCAAGATGCTGAAGGCCCAGCTGTTCAACGCGCCGACCGTGGCGACCACCTTCATCCTCGGCGGCCTGGTGATCCTGTGGGCCGAGCGGCGCCAGCACAGCGTGCGCATCCGCTCGGTCGACGAGATGACGGCGCTGGACGCGCTGAAGGTGGGCGTCGCGCAGGCGTTCGCGTTGATTCCCGGCACCAGCCGCTCGGGCGCGACCATCATCGGCGGCATGCTGTTCGGCCTGTCGCGCCAGGTGGCGACGGAGTTCACCTTCTACCTGGCGATCCCGACGCTGGGCGTCGCGTCGGTCTACTCGCTGTACAAGGAGCGTGCGCTGCTGTCGATGGACGACCTGGGCATGTGGGTGGTCGGCATGGTGGCGGCCTTCGTGTCGGCCTTCTTCTGCGTGCGGTGGCTGCTGCGCTACATCTCGACCCACAACTTCGTGCCCTTCGCGTGGTACCGCATTGCGTTCGGCGTGCTGGTGCTGCTGACCTGGCAGACCGGCTGGGTGGTCTGGGCCGATTGATCAACGCTTGCGGAACACCAGGTCCCACACCCCGTGGCCGAGCTTGAGGCCGCGGTTCTCGAACTTGGTGAGCGGCCGGTAATCCGGCTTCGGCGCATACCCTTGCGCGGTATTGACCAACCCCGCCTCCGCCGACAACACCTCCAGCATCTGCTCCGCATACGGCTGCCAGTCGGTCGCGCAGTGCAGGTATCCCCCGGGCGCGAGCCGGGTGACGAGCTTCGCGACGAAGGGCGCCTGGATCAGCCGGCGCTTGTTGTGCTTCTTCTTGTGCCACGGGTCGGGGAAGAACACGTGCACGCCGGCGAGAGAGTCGGGCGCGACCATGTGCTCCAGCACCTCGACCGCGTCGTGCTGCACGATGCGCAGGTTGCCGATCTGCTTCTCGCCGATGTGCTTGAGCAGCGCACCGACGCCCGGCGTGTGCACCTCGACGCCGAGGAAGTCGGTGCCGGGCAGCGATTGCGCGATGGCGGCGGTGGCGTCGCCCATGCCGAAGCCGATCTCCAGCACCAGCGGCGCGCTGCGGCGGCCGAACGCGGCCAGCGGGTCGAGCAACTGCGGCGCGTACGGGATGACGTAGCGCGGCCCGAGCGTCTCCAGCGCCCGCATCTGCCCGGTGCCCATGCGGCCGGCGCGCAGCACGAAGCTCTTGATGCCGCGCAGCGGGATGGTCGGGTCGGTGGGGGCGGTCATGGCGGGTCGGGCTCCAGGGGGCCTGGATTGTGCCCGACGCCGCGATCAGGCCGGCTGATTCTTGCCGTTACCCAGGCGTGGCGCCCGCAGGGGCATCCGCAGATTGCAGTCCTTTCGCTTTGTGCCCGCCGCCGGTCTCGCACCAGGCGCGCCACATGCCGCGCAGCGCCGCCTCGAAGTGGAGGGCGAAGCGCGGTGCATCCATGATGGGCGAGGCCGACATGCGCGGCCGCAAGGTGCTGCGCAGCTGCGCCAGTCGGGCCAGGTCCTGCACCTGCGTTGCAGCGAGCCGCACGTACCGGTTGGCGTCGGCCGCGATCCAGTCGGCCAGGCCGATGTTCATCAACAGGCCCACGCCCTGGCGGGACAAGAAGCTTTCGCCGGCCAGCGTCACCACCGGGACGCCCATCCAGAGCGACTCGGCGGTCGTCGTGCCGCCGGTGAACGGAAACGGATCCAGGCAGACATCCACCCGCCCGTAGGTGGCCAGGTAGTCGTCCCGCGAACTCAGGCCTTCGAGCACCAGGCGTTCGGCAGGAATGCGGTGCGCCGCGAAGCCGGCGACGATGCCGGCCCGCACCTGTTCATCCTGCAGTTGCGGCGACTTGAGCAGCAGGCGGCTCGACGGAACAGCCTGCAGCACGCGGGCCCACAGCGCCACCACGTCGGCGTTCACCTTCGACAGGTTGTTGAAGCAACCGAACGTGACCGCGCCTTCGGCCAGGGCAGGCAGGTCGCCGACCGGTGGGCTCGGCTGCGGCTCGGTGAAGCAAAGCCGGGTTTCCGGCAGGCGCCAGAGGGTCTCGGTGAAGTGGCGGTCCTCCGACGCGGGCAGCGTCCAGGCGTCGCCGACCAGGTAATCGATCTCGGCGACGCCGGTGGTCGCGAAATAGCCCAGCCAGCTGACCTGCACCGGGCTTGGTTTCCACGCGAACGTCGGCAGGCGGTTGTGGCCGGTGTGCCCCGACAGGTCGACCAGGATGTCGACGCGGTCGGCATGGATGCGGGCCGCCAACTGCTCGTCGGTGGTGGATGGGTGCACGTCGTGCCAGGCCTGGCAGCACGCCTTCAGGTGGTGCGCGACGCTGTCGTCGCACTTCGCCGTGGCGTAGGCGATCAACTGGATCCGGTCGGCCTGCGTGGACGCCAGCGCCGATACGACGCTCTCGAGAAAGTAGCCGACCGGGTGCTTGCGCAGGTCGCCGGAGACCAGCCCGACACGCAGGCACCGGTCGGGATCCGGCGTGCCCTGCCAGGCGGTGTACCGGCGCGCCTGGCGCGCGACGACGGAGCCGTACGCGCGGGCTTCGTCGAGCAACTGCTCGGGCGCGTACTTGTTGCGGTAGTTGTGGCAGAACAGCAGGCTCGAGCGCGCCTCGAGGTGGTCGGGCTGGAGGGCGAGGGCCTGGCGCAGGCTCGCCTCGGCCTCGTCGAATCGGCCGACGTCGCGCAACGCATTGCCCAGGTTGTAGTGGGCGAGCGCGAGGGTCGGGTCGAGTTCGACCGCACGGCGGTGGCTGTGGACAGCCTCGTCGAACATCCCTGCGTTCTTGAGGGCGGCACCCAGGTTGCTGTGCACGGCCGCGTAGTCGGGGCGCAGGACGAGCGCCTTGCGGTAGGCGTCGGCGGCCTCGCGGCTGCGCCCCAGTTCGTCGAGCACGTAGCCCGTGGCCACGTGGGCGTCTGCAAAGGCCGGGTCGATGCCGGCGGCGCGGCCGTATGCGGCCAGCGCTTCTTCGAGGCGGCCCAGGTGGAGGCAGGCGTTGCCGCGGTTGAAGTGCCCGCCGACGTAACGGGGATCGAGGGCCAGGGCGGTTTCGTAGGCGGCCAGCGCGCCCGGCGCGTCGCCCAGCGCGAGCAGCACGTTGCCGCGATTGAGGTGGGCGCGCGGCAGCTGCGCCGCGAGCGCGAGTGCCGCTTCGTACTGTTCCAGCGCCGGCTTCAGCTGCCCGAGCTGCTCGAGCGCGTTGCCTCGTTCGATCAGCTCGATCGCGCGATCTTCGTCGGTTGCCGCTTCGGGGGGACGGGCGCGCGCGAAGACGGCGCGCAGTTTGTCGAGCATGGGCGTCTGTTTCTCAAAGGCCCGGCAGTCTGGTCGCTCCGGGATAGAATGCGCCCCGCTGCGGGTGTAGTTCAATGGTAGAACGGCAGCTTCCCAAGCTTCATACGAGGGTTCGATTCCCTTCACCCGCTCCAGCTGACGCGCCTGTGCCGCAACAGGCGCTTGATCAGTGCGGTAATCTGCATCACCGCGAAGCCCTAGCTTCCGAGGCTTGACCAGCCGGCCAAGGCATTCGAGATCGTTCCGTCGGCTTCCAGTCGAAGGACCTTCTTGTGAAGATTTCTGAATGTGTTCGACTGCAGGGTCTTGTCTCTGATGGGCGTCAAGCTTTGGCGGCCCTTCTTGTAGACAACGAGTTTTCTTCCGTCGATATCAGGATCGTTGTGAGTAACAGGTTGCCACTCGTCATTCACACGTCTGACGATGCCCCGCAACTCGCCCTTGATCGGTGGGCCCTCTCCCGCAAATACCGCGATATCGTACCCGCAGATCTTCGGATGAATTCCTGAATTTCCAAGTTCGCGCATGAGCGTGAGCATCAGCTGCAGGCCTCCCTTGGTACCGTGGCTTCCTTTCTCGATGCGCATGCCGATGACTTCGTCTGCGGAGAATCCTCCGTCTTCTCCCCGCGCTGCAATCTCGCATGCAAAGAGCGATATTTTCTCGATGCTTGCGTGCAGTTCGATCGGAACGACCGATTTGATCGTGGAGGCAGCAGCACCGGGATCGAAGGCCCACCCGCCCCCATCGGAGTGGAACACAAGGTACAAGCCCACTGTCCTGGACTCGTCCTTTCTCTGTGTCAACTTTCYGATCCCCGTCGGGGTCTGATCATCTTTGCGATTGGATTCGCTGGGACCGGCTGGCATGGAGCCGCTGGTCGAAACATCCGGGGAAACTTTCTGATGTGTGCTTCTTCCGTCCAGGTCAGCACCAAGCGGAACATTGCCTCCACAAGTTTGTAATATTTTGGCGTCGAGTTTGTCGCCAGCGAAAAGAGCGTCGACTTCGATGAGGGCCGCTGTGCCGCACTTCACGGAATGGCGCCTGAACAGTGCCTCGGCTGCGTTTATTGTTTCTTTCATCTTGATGGGGTCACGGCCCATATTCGTATGGATCGCCAGCAGGTAAAGGTGGTCGACTCGCATTCATTGATCCCATGTGAAATGTGCATTCCCGATGCGGGGGCCGGTGGTCGAAAAGCATAGTCGCCCTCACGGGTGAGGGCACCTGTCAGGTCTGACATCCTGCTGCCGCTTGATCCCCCGGTGCCGAGCTGAGCGCGATGGCGGCCTGTTTTCCTCCCATTCTTCCTGCGCGTCGCCGCTAAACTGCACCCGAGTTGCTGCCGGAACCCCCCATGACCGACGCCCCCTGCCGCGTGCTGTGGATCGATGCCCAGCCGGCCGATGCCGAGATCAGCTCCAGCGTGCTGCAAAGCCGCGTGGGCGGCGGCAGCTTCGAGCTGCAGACCGCCACCGGCCTCGATTGCGAGCAGGCGCGGCAATGCCAGGTCGACGTGATCGTGCTGGCGCTGGGCGACGGCGCGGCCGAGACCGTGCTGGCCTGGCCTGCGCTCTCTGCCGCGTCGGCCGATGCCGCGCTGGTGCTGCTGGCACCGTCCGTCACCCCCGCACAGGCCGCCCGCCTGGTCCACGCCGGCGTGCAGGACATCGTGTTCCATGCCGACCTCGGTTCGCTCGCCCAGCGCATGCGCCTGGCCGCGGTGCGCAAGACCATCGAGCGCGAGGCCCGCAAGGCCTACGCCACCGACCTGATGACCGGGCTGCCCAACCGCACCCAGATGATCGAGCACCYGAGCCAGGTGCTGGCACTGCGCGAGCGCGAGCCGGCGCCGGTCAGCCTGCTGGTGTTCCGCGTCGACGGCCTGGCGCCGATCGAGGCCGCGCATGGCCCCGAGTCCGCCAACGTCGTGCGCCGCAAGGTGGCGGTGCGCTTGCGCGGTGGCGTGCGCGCGAGCGACGTGGTGGCCTCGCTCGGCGCCGACGTGTTCGCGGTGCTGCTGCCCTCCACCGAATCGCCGGCCGATGCGCAGCGCGTGGTGGACAAGCTGGTGCGGGTGCTGCGCGATCCGTTCAACGTGGCGGGCAGCACCGTGGGTGTCGCGGCGCATGTGGGCGTCGCGCAGTTTCCGCAGGACGGGCGGCAGCCGGRTGAGCTGCTGCGGCACGCGTCGGCGCAGGCCTTGTCGCGGGTGTATGGCACGCAGGGTGCCGCCAACGACTGAGTGCGACGGGCAAGCCCCGGATTGGCATCCGGGCTACTTCTGGATGTCCCCCAGGCACAGGTACTTCACCTCGACGTAGTCGTCGATCCCATGGTGCGACCCCTCGCGCCCCAGCCCCGACTGCTTGACCCCGCCGAACGGCACCTCCGCCGTCGAGATCAGCCCGGTGTTGATCCCCACCATGCCGTACTCGAGCGCCTCGCCGACGCGGAACACGCGCCCGACGTCGCGGCTGTAGAAATAGCTGGCCAGCCCGAATTCGGTGTCGTTGGCCATCGCGATGGCCTCGGCCTCGGTCTTGAAGCGGAACACCGGCGCCACCGGCCCGAAGGTCTCCTCGCGCGCGCACAGCATCTCGCTTGTCGCGTTCGCCAGCACCGTCGGCTCGTAGAAGCGCGTGCCGAACTTGCGACCGCCCACCACCAGCGTCGCACCCTTCGCGGTCGCGTCCGCCACGTGGCGCTCGATCTTCTCGATCGCCGCGTCGTCGATCATCGGCCCCTGCGTCACGCCGGCCTCGAAGCCGTTGCCCACCTTGATGGTCTTCGTCTTCTCGGCCAGCTTCGCGACGAAGGCGTCGTACACGCCGTACTGCACGTACAGCCGGTTCGCGCAGACGCAGGTCTGGCCGGCGTTGCGGTACTTGCTGGCCAGCGCACCTTCCACCGCGCTGTCCAGGTCGGCATCGTCGAACACGATGAAGGGCGCGTTGCCGCCCAGTTCGAGCGACAGCTTCTTGATCGTCGGCGCGCATTGCTTCATCAGGATGCGCCCCACCTCGGTCGAACCGGTGAACGACAGGTGGCGCACCAGGTCGCTCTCGCACAGCACCCGGCCCACCGCGATCGAGTTGGCACCGTCGGCGGTGATGACGTTCAGCACGCCCGCCGGCATGCCGGCACGCTGCGCCAGCTCGGCCACCGCCAGCGCCGACAGCGGCGTCTGCTCGGCCGGCTTGATCACCACCGGGCAGCCGGCCGCCAGCGCGGGCGCCACCTTGCGCGTGATCATCGCGATCGGGAAATTCCACGGCGTGATGGCCGCGCACACGCCCACCGGCTGCTTGATCACGAGATACCGCTTGCCGTTGTCGGTGGTCGGCACCGTCTCGCCATACACGCGGCGCGATTCCTCGGCAAACCATTCGATGAAGCTCGCGCCGTAGCCGACCTCGCCCTTGGCCTCGGCCAGCGGCTTGCCTTGTTCGGCGGTCATGATGCGGGCCAGGTCGTCGGCGTGGGCCATCAGCAGCTGGTACCACTTCATCAGGATGGCCGAGCGCTCCTTCGCGGTCTTGCCGCGCCAGGCCGGCCAGGCCTGGTTCGCGGCGGCCACGGCGGCCTCGGCCTCGGCCGCGCCCAGGTTGGCCACGTCCACCAGCTTCAGGTTCGTCGCCGGGTCGTTGACGTCGAAGCGCGCTCGGCCGGCCACCCACTCGCCACCGATCAGCGCGTTGGTCTTCAGCAGGCCCGGATCCTTCAGCGTTGCAAGCGGAGAGGTCTTCATGTCCATCGTCTCGGTCCCTTCATCGGTTCAGCGGCGCGGCACACCGGGCAGCACGCACAGCATTTCATAGAGCAGGTTGGCGCCCAGCAACGCGGTGTTGCCGGACGTGTCGTAGGGCGGCGCCACCTCCACCAGGTCGCCGCCGACCACGTTCAGCCCGTGGCAGCCGCGGATGATCTCCAATGCCTGCGGCACCGTCAGGCCGCCGATCTCGGGCGTGCCGGTGCCGCCGGCAAACGACGGGTCGATGCCGTCGATGTCGAAGGTGACGTAGACCGGCTGCGTCGTCCCGATGCGCTCGCGCACCCGGGCCATCAGCGGTGCGAGCGACTGGTACCACACCTCGTGCGCCTGCACGACGGTGAAGCCCTGCGCCCGCGGCCAGTCGAAGTCGTCGGCGGCGTAGCCGGTTCCGCGCAGGCCGATCTGCCAGACCTTGTCGCATTGCAGCAGGCCTTCCTCGACGGCGCGGCGGAACGGCGTGCCGTGTGCGACCCGCTCGCCGAACATCTCGTCGTTGACGTCGGCATGCGCATCCACGTGCACCAGCGCCACCGGCCCATGCCGCTTCGCGATCGCGCGCAGGATCGGCAGCGCGATCGTGTGGTCGCCGCCTAGCGTCAACGGCTTGCAGCCGGCGGCCAGCACCGCGTCGTAGAACGCCGTGATCAATGGCAGCGACTTGTCCAGCGAATAGGTGTTGACCGGCACGTCGCCGAGGTCGGCCACCTGCAGCGCATCGAAAGGCGCGGCCCCGGTCGCCATGTTGTACGGCCGAAGCAGGGCTGATTCGGCGCGGATCTGCCGCGGCCCGAAGCGCGCGCCGGCACGGTTGGAGGTGCCGATGTCCAGCGGCACGCCGATGAAGGCCGCGTCCAGCCCCTGCGCCGACGTGGCGGCCGGCAACCGCATCATCGTCGCGAGCCCGGCGAAGCGCGGCATCGCGTTGCCGCCCAGCGGCTGGTTCAGTTCCTTCATCGCTTGCGCCCCCGCAGCCATTCGAGCACCAGCAGCAGGCTGGTCGTGAACAGGATCAGCAGCGTCGCCACCGCCGCGATCGTCGGCGTGATGTTCTCGCGGATGCCGGTGAACATTTGCCGGGGCAGCGTCACCTGCTCGGGCCCGGCGAGGAACAGCGTCACCACCACCTCGTCGAACGAGGTCGCGAACGCGAACAGCGCGCCCGAGACCACGCCCGGTGCGATCACCGGCAGCGTGATGCGGAAGAAGGTGCGCAGCGGGTTCTCGCCCAGGCTCAGGCTGGCGCGCACCAGGTTGTTGTTGAAGCCCTGCAGCGTGGCCAGCACGGTGGTCAGCACGAAGGGTGCGCCGAGCGCCGCGTGCACGATGATCAGCGCGGTGTAGCTGTCGGCCAGCCCGGCGTTGGCGAAGAACAGGTAGGTGCTGACGCCGACCACGACGATCGGCACCACCATCGGTGCGATCAGCAGGCTCATCAGCAGGCCCTTGAACGGGAAGTCTGTGCGCGCCAGGCCCACCGCCGCCAGCGTGCCCAGCACGGTGGCGATGAGGGTGGCGGCCGGCGCGACGATGAAGCTGTTCTTCGCGGCGCGCGCCCACTCGGCCGACGTGAAGAGGTTCTGGTACCACTTCAGCGACCAGCCCGGGATCGGGTAGGCGAGGAAGGAGCTGTCGCTGAACGACAGCGGCATGATCACCAGGATCGGCAGCAGCAGGAAGGCCAGCACGCCGACGCAGGCGATGCGCACGGCCCACCAGCCGGCCTTGTCGAGTGGCGTCGCGTAGGCCGGGAACACCGGCAGGGCGGGCAGCTTCATCCGAGGCTCAATTCAGACTTCACGATGCGACGGTACACGGCATAGAGGACCAGCGTTGCCGACAGCAGCAATGCCCCCAGTCCGCAGGCCATGCCCCAGTTGATGTTCACGTTGGTGTATTGCGCGATGTAGTAGCTCAGCATCTGGTCGTCGGCGCCGCCCAGCAGTGCCGGCGTCACGTAGTAGCCGATGGCCAGGATGAACACCAGCAGCGCGCCGGCGCCGATGCCGGGGAAGGTCTGCGGCACGTAGACGCGGAAGAAGGCCGCCAGCGGCGGGCTGCCCAGCGACACCGCCGCGCGCACGTAGGTGGCCGGCACGCTCTTCATCACGCTGTACAGCGGCAGGATCATGAAGGGCAGCAGGATGTGGGTCATCGCGATGACGACGCCCAGCCGGTTGAACAGCAGCGGCAGCGGCTCGTCGACCAGGCCCAGGCCCATCAGGCTGCGGTTCACCAGCCCCTGCGACTGCAGCAGCACGATCCACGCGGCCACGCGCACCAGGATCGAGGTCCAGAACGGCACCAGCACCAGGATCATCAGCACGTTGGCCCGGCGTGCCGGCAGCGTCGACAGCCACCACGCGAGCGGGTAGCCGAGCAGCAGGCAGCACAGGGTGACGACGGCGCTGATCGCGAAGGTGCGGCCGAGGATGCGCGCGAAGGCACGCTGGTCCTCGGGCATGCGCTCGACCTGGCCGGTGGCATCGCGCCGCAGGTCGACCGCGGCCAGCAGGTAGTCGGGTGTCCAGCGCGAGCCATTCTTCGCGATCGCCTGCCAGTAGCGGGGTTCGGACCAGCGCTCGTCCAGGGCCAGCAGCTTTGCCCGGGCCTGCGCCGGGTCACCAGCGCCTTCCAGAGGCAGCGCGCGGTAGGTGCCCATCAGCAGCGAACGGGCGCCGGCTGCATCGCTGTTGAGCCGGCGCGCGACGGCACCGGCATCCGAGCTGTCGGGCAGGGCGCCCAGGTCGGCCACCAGCGCCGCGAAGGCCTCGGCCGCCGGCACGCCCTGGCGGTCCCAGGTGCCGAGGGCGGCGACGGTGCGCGGCAGCGCGGTCGCGACCTCCGGGTTCTCGACCGCGCGCTTGAGCAGCGCGGCGATCGGCACCAGGAAGGTCAGCAGCAGGAACAGCAGCAGCGGCAGCGTCAGCGAGAACGCCCGCAGCTTGCGCCGCCGCTCGGCGCGTGCCAGCTGGCGGCGCAGCGCGATCGTCATGGCGGCCCGGCCCTTACTGCGCTGCCCACGATGCGAAGCGCTTCTCCAGCTCCTCGCCCTGGTCGGCCCAGAACTTCAGGTTGAACTGCAGTGCATCCTTCGAGTTCGCCGGCGAGGTCGGCAGGTTGCCCAGGACCTTCGCGTCCAGCCTGGCCAGCGCCTTGGTGTTGGTCGGGCCATAGGCGATGTTCTTCGCATACTCGGCCTGCGCTTCCGGCGTGCTCGCGAACGCGATGAACTTCATCGCCGCATCCTTGTTCGGCGTGCCCTTCGGGATCACCCAGTAGTCCAGGTCGTAGATGCCGCCGGTCCAGGTGATCTTCAGGTTCTTGCCTTCGCGGTTGGCGGCATCGATGCGGCCGTTGTAGACCGTCGTCAGCGCCACGTCGCCCGCCACCAGGAACTGCGGCGGCTGCGCGCCGGCCTCCCACCACTGGATGCTCGGCTTCAGCTCGGTCAGCTTCTTGAACGCGCGCTCGGCGCCTTCCTTGGTCGCCAGCACCTTGTAGACGTCCGCGGATTTCACGCCGTCGGCCATCAGCGCGAACTCGAGGTTGTAGCGCGCGCCCTYGCGCATGCCGCGCTTGCCGGGGAATTTCTTCAGGTCCCAGAAATCGGCCCAGGTGGCCGGCGTGCCCTTCAGCTTGTCGCCGTTGTAGGCCATCACCGTCGACCACACGAAGATGCCGATGCCGCAGTCGCTGACGGCCGCCGGCAGCAGGTCGGCCTTGCCGCCCAGCTTGCTGTAGTCGAGCTTCTCGAACAGGCCTTCGTCGCAGCCGCGCGCCACGTCGGGCGATTCGACCTCGACCACGTCCCAGGTCACCTTCTTCGTCTCGACCATGGCCTTGATCTTGGCCTGCTCGCCGTTGTATTCCACCGGCACGACCTTGGTGCCGGTCTTCTCGAACGGCTCGTAGTAGGCCTTCTTCTGCGCGTTGGCATTGGCACCGCCGAAGTTGACGACGGTGATCTGCTGCGCGAAGGCAGGCAGCGAAAACCCTAGGGCCAGGGCGATGCTCAGGATGCTCTTCTTCATGACGCGGGTCCTTCTTTCGGGGTGGGGAATCAGAGGGTGTAGATCCGGGTGTGCTCGGGCGGCAGCTCCAGCCAGGCGGCGTCGCCCGCCTGCGGCGCGGCACCGCCGGCCAGCGGCAGCTTCACGGTCGCCGCCGGCTGGCCTTCGCCCAGCGTGCACAGCAACCGCAGGTGGTCGCCGAAGTAGATGACGCTGGTCACGCGGGCCTGCAGCAGGTTGCCGCGCTCGGCCGGGGCCTGGGCGTGCAGCAGGATGCGCTCGGGCCGGATGCAGGCCTCGACCGCCGCGCCCACCGCCGCGCCGTTGACGTTGACGCCGGTCAGCACCCGGCCGTCGACCAGCACCATGCCGCAGCGGTCGCCGCCGGCGTCCACGGGGGTCGCGCGCACCGTGCCCCTGACCACCGTGCTGTCGCCGATGAAGCCGGCGACGAAGCGGTTGGCCGGGGCCTCGTACATCGCCTCCACCGGGGCCAGCATCTGCACCGCGCCGTCGTTGAACACCGCCACGCGGTCGCTCATCGTCAGCGCCTCGCCCTGGTCGTGGGTGACGTAGACGAAGGTGACGCCGAGCTGGCGGTGCAACTCCTTCAGCTCGATCTGCATGTGCTCGCGCAGCTGCTTGTCGAGCGCGCCCAGCGGCTCGTCCATCAGCACCAGCTGCGGCTCGAACACCAGCGCCCGCGCCAGCGCGACGCGCTGCTGCTGGCCGCCCGACAGCTGCGCCGGCATGCGGTCGGCCAGCCCGTTCAGCCGCACCATGTCGAGCGCCTTCGCGACGCGACGCGCTTGCTCGTCGCGCGGCTGCTGGCGCACCGTCAGCGGGTAGGCCACGTTCTGCCCGACCGTCAGGTGCGGGAACAGCGCGTAGTTCTGGAACACCATGCCGAAGTGCCGCTTGTGCGGCGGCGTGCGCGTGATCGGCTTGCCGTCCAGCAGGATGTCGCCGGCGGTCGGCGATTCGAAGCCGGCCAGCATCATCAGCGTCGTCGTCTTGCCCGAACCGGAGGGCCCGAGCAGCGTCAGGAACTCGCCACGGCGGATGTCCAGGTCGAGCTGGCGCACCACCAGGTGGCTGCCGTCGTAGGTTTTCTGCACGCCGCGCAGGCGCACCAGCGGCTCGGCCGCCGGCCCGGGCGCGGACGCCGTCGGGGACGGGGCGGGGGAGGGCTCGGACAAAACGGGCATGCGCACCTCGTTCAACGCAGAGCGGCGAAACTGTCGGCCAGCAGCTGCAGGCCTTCGTCGACCAGCGTGTCCTCGGCCGTCAGCGGCACCAGCACGCGGATCACGTTGCCGTGCGTGCCGCAGGACAGCAGTATGAGCCCGCGGCGGGCCGCCTCGGCCACCACCTGCCGCGTCAGCTCGGCAGCCGGCTTGGCCAGGTCGCCGCCTTCGAACAGCTCGATCGCCACCATCGCGCCCAGGCCGCGCACGTCGCGCACCTGCGGCACCGCGCGGGCGATGCGCGTCAGCCCGGCCACCAGACGCTCGCCCAGCAGCCGGCTGCGCCGCAGCAGCTGTTCGTCGTCGAACACCTTCAGCACCGCCAGCGCCGCGGCGCAGCCGATCGGCGAGCCGGCATAGGTGCCGCCCAGCCCGCCGGGGCCGGGCGCGTCCATCACGTCGGCGCGGCCGACCACGCCGGCGATCGGAAAGCCGCCGGCCATCGACTTGGCGGTGGTGATCAGGTCCGGCGCCACCGGCCACTGCGCGCTCGCGAACCAGGTGCCGGTGCGGCCGGCGCCGGTCTGCACCTCGTCGGCGATCAGCAGGATGCCGTGGCGCTCGGCCAGCGCCTTCAGCCGCGCGATGAACTCGTTCGGCGCGACGTGGAATCCGCCTTCGCCCTGCACCGGCTCGACGATGAACGCGGCCACGCGCTCGGGCTCGATGTCGTTCTTGAAGATCGTCTCGACCGACTGCAGCGCGTCGTCGACGCTGACGCCGTGCAGCGCGTTCGGAAACAGCGCGTGGAAGGTCTCGCCCGGGAACGGCCCGAAGCCGGTCTTGTAGGGCGCGACCTTGCCGGTCAGCCCGAGCGTCAGCATGGTGCGGCCGTGGTAGCCGCCGGTGAAGGCGATCACGCCCGGGCGGCGGGTGAACGAGCGCGCGATCTTGACGGCGTTCTCGACCGCCTCGGCGCCGGTGGTCAGGAACAGCGATTTCTTCGCGAACGCGCCGGGGGCCAGCGCGTTCAGCCGCTCGGCCAGTTCGACGTAGGGCTCGTAGGCCAGCACCTGGAAGCAGGTGTGCGTGTACTCGTCGAGCTGCGCCTTCACGGCGGCGATCACCTCCGGGTGGCAGTGGCCGGTGTTCAGCACCGCGATGCCGCCGGCGAAGTCGATGTAGCGCCGGCCTTCGACGTCCCAGACCTCGGCATTGCGGCCGCGGCTGACGAAGATCGGGTGCGCCTGCCCGACGCCGCGGGCGATCGCGGCCTGGCGGCGGGCCATCAGGGCGGCGTTGGTCAGGTGGGCTTCGCGTTGCATGGCTTCACTCGTGTTGCAAAAATTGCGATCGGCGGACTGTAGGCATCGCAAACCCRGGCCGCCATGTACAGACGGTGCGGCGATTCGGTGTACTGTGCAGGGCGGGGTGCCTGTACATGCAAGCCCCTATTCGGTGCGCCACGCACGATGAAGTCACGCCCAGCCCGATCGCCACCGATGTTCACGCTGAACCCGAACTCCCCGATGCCGCTGGTCGGCCAGATCGTCGAGGGCTTGCGCCGCATGATCGCGGACCAGTCGCTCAAGCCCGGTGCCAAGCTGCCGTCGATCCGCGCCTTCGCGGCCTCGCACGGCGTCAGCGTGTTCACCGTGGTCGAGGCCTACGACCGGCTGGTGGCGCAGGGCTGGCTCACCTCGCGGGCCAACGCCGGCTTCTTCGTGCGGCGCCGCAGCGCCGACGGGCCGGCCGCCGCCCCGGCGCCCAAGCCGGTGGCCGACCTGCGCTTCGACGCCCAGTGGTACCTGAAGCAGATCTTCGAGAACCGCAACCTGGCGCTGAAGCCCGGCTGCGGCTGGTTGCCGCACGACTGGCTGTTCGAGGAAGGCGTGCGGCGCAGCCTGCGCCAGATGGCGGCGGATGGTGCCGAGCTGGGCGGCTACGGGCTGCCGCACGGCCACATGGCGCTGCGCATCCTGGTGGCCGAATCGCTGGCCGAGCAGCAGATCGCGGTCGGTGCCGAGCAGGTGCTGCTGACCCAGGGCTCCAGCCAGGCGCTCGACCTGGTGGCACGGCGGCTGCTGAAGCCGGGCGATCCGGTGCTGGTCGACGACCCCGGCTACCCGAACCTGATGTTCATGCTGCGCTTCCTCGGGGCGCGGCTGATCGGCGTGCCGCGCACGCCGGCCGGCTACGACCTGCCGGCGCTCGAGGCGCTGCTGGCCGAGCACCGGCCGAAGGTCTTCTTCACGCAGCCGCGCCTGCAAAGCCCGACCGGCTCGGTGACGCCGCTGGCGCAGGCCTACCGGCTGCTGCAGCTGGCCGAGGCGTACGGCGTGACGCTGGTCGAGAACGACATCTATGCCGACATGGATCCGGAACCGCGGCCGTCGCTCGCGAGCCTCGACCAGCTGCGCCGCGTGGTCTACGTCGGCAGCTTCTCGAAGACGATCTCGCCGAACATCCGCGTCGGCTACGTCGTCGCGCGGCCGGACCTGCTGGACGAGCTGGCGCAGCTGAAGATGGTGTCGGGGCTGACCTCGTCGGACATCACCGAGCGGCTGGCCTTCGGTGCGCTGACCGAAGGGCGCTGGCGCAAGCACCTGAAGTCGGTGCGCGACCGCCTGGCCGACGCGCACGGCCGGGTCGCGCAGCGCCTGGCCGGGCTCGGCTTCGAGCTGTTCGGCGAGCCGAAGGCGGGCATGTACCTGTGGGCCCGCCACCCCGACCTGCCCGACGGCGCCGAGCTGTCGCAGCAGGCGGTGGGCGAGGGCATCATGCTCGGGCCGGGCCAGCTGTTCCTGGTCGAGCCGCGCCCGACCGGCTGGCTGCGCTTCAACGTGGCCTTCAGCGACGACGAGCGGCTGTACGGCTTCCTGGCCGCGCAAATCCAGCTGCAGGACGCCGCGTAACCCGGATGCCAATCCGGGACCGCCGCTCCCGGATTGCGCTGCGCTCCATCCGGGCAACAGGGCCTTTCCTATAATCAACGGTTCCGCCCAGCCCGCTCCCTTAGAGAGAAAACAGGATGAAAGCCTCCGAGATCCGCGACACGTTCCTGAAGTTCTTCGAATCGAAGGGCCACACCATCGTCGCGTCGAGCCCGCTGGTGCCCGCCAACGACCCGACGCTGATGTTCACCAACTCGGGCATGGTGCAGTTCAAGGACGTCTTCCTCGGCACCGACAAGCGCCCCTACGTGCGCGCCGCATCCGTCCAGGCCTGCCTGCGCGCCGGCGGCAAGCACAACGACCTCGAGAACGTCGGCTACACCGCGCGCCACCACACTTTCTTCGAGATGCTGGGCAACTGGAGCTTCGGCGACTACTTCAAGCACGACGCGCTGACCTGGGCCTGGGAGCTGCTGACGAAGGTCTACCAGCTGCCGGCCGACAAGCTGTGGGCCACCGTCTACATCGACGACGACGAGGCCTACGACATCTGGACCCAGGTCATCGGCCTGCCGCCCGAGCGCGTGGTGCGCATCGGCGACAACAAGGGCGCCAAGTACGCCTCCGACAACTTCTGGATGATGGCCGACACCGGCCCCTGCGGCCCGTGCTCGGAGATCTTCTACGACCACGGCCCGGGCGTGGCCGGCGGCCCCCCGGGTTCGCCGGACGCCGACGGCGACCGCTACATCGAGATCTGGAACAACGTGTTCATGCAGTTCGACATGCAGCCCGACGGCAGCATCAAGAAGCTGCCGGCGCCCTGCGTCGACACCGGCATGGGCCTGGAGCGCCTGGCCGCGATCCTGCAGCACGTGCACAGCAACTACGAGATCGACCTGTTCGACCGCCTGATCCGCGCCGCTTCTCGTGAAGTTTTTGGAAACAGCGCGGGCGAGAAGGACCTGTCGAACAAGAGCCTGCGCGTGATCGCCGACCACATCCGCGCGACCGCGTTCCTGGTCAGCGACGGCGTGATCCCGAGCAACGAAGGCCGCGGCTACGTGCAGCGCCGCATCATCCGGCGCGCCATCCGCCACGGCTACAAGCTGGGCCAGAAGAAGCCGTTCTTCCACAAGCTGGTGGCCGACCTCGTCAAGGAGATGGGCGCCGCCTACCCGAAGCTCGCCGCCGAGCAGCAGCACATCACCGACACGCTGAAGGCCGAGGAGGTGCGCTTCTTCGAGACCCTGGCCAACGGCATGGAGATCCTCGATGCGGCGCTGGCCGGCGGCCAGAAGACGCTGCCCGGCGACGTCGCCTTCAAGCTGCACGACACCTACGGCTTCCCGCTCGACCTGACGCAGGACGTCTGCCGCGAGCGCGGCGTCGAGGTCGACGAGGTCGGCTTCGGCGCGGCGATGGAGCAGCAGAAGGCCCAGGGCCGCGCGGCCGGCAAGTTCAAGATGGCGCGCGCCGTCGAATACACCGGTGCCGGCCACGCCTTCACCGGCTACGAGCACCTGGAAGAACAGGCGACCGTGGCCGCGCTGTACCAGGAAGGCAGCCCGGTGCAGCAGCTGCTCGAAGGCCAGACCGGCATCGTCGTGCTGAGCGTGACGCCGTTCTACGCCGAGAGCGGCGGCCAGGTCGGCGACCAGGGCTCGCTGACCGCCGAGGGCGTTCTGTTCGGCGTGCAGGACACGCAGAAGATCAAGGCCGACGTGTTCGGCCACCACGGCGTGCTGAGCCAGGGCCGGCTGTCGGTGGGCGACAGCGTGACGGCGCGCGTCGACGGCGAGCTGCGCGCCGCCACGGTGCGCAACCACAGCGCGACCCACCTGATGCACAAGGCGCTGCGCGAGGTGCTGGGCACGCACGTGCAGCAGAAGGGCTCGCTGGTCGACGCCGAGAAGACGCGCTTCGACTTCGCGCACAACGCGCCGGTCACGCCGCAGCAGGTGACCGAGATCGAGCGCCGCGTCAACGCCGAGATCCTGGCCAACGCGGCCACGCAGGCGCGCGTGATGGACATCGAGTCGGCGCAGAAGACCGGCGCGATGATGCTGTTCGGCGAGAAGTACGGCGAGACCGTGCGCGTGCTCGACATCGGCAGCAGCCGCGAGCTGTGCGGCGGCACCCACGTACACCGCACCGGCGACATCGGCCTGTTCAAGGTGGTGGCCGAAAGCGGCGTGGCCGCCGGCGTCCGCCGCATCGAGGCGGTGACCGGCGTCAACGCGCTCGCCTACCTGCAGTCGCTCGAGAGCACGGTGCACCAGCTGGCCGCCACGCTGAAGGCCGCGCCCACCGAGGTGCCGCAGCGCCTGTCGCAGGTGCTCGACCAGGTGCGCGCGCTCGAGAAGGAACTGGGCACGGTGAAGGGCCGGCTGGCCTCGTCGCAAGGTGATGAACTCGTCAGCCAGGCGATCGACGTCAAGGGCCTGAAGGTGCTGGCCGCGACGCTGCAAGGTGCCGACGCGAAGACCTTGCGCGAGACCATGGACAAGCTGAAGGACAAGCTGAAGACCGCCGCCATCGTGCTGGCCGCGGTCGACGGCGGCAAGGTGCAGCTGGCCGCCGGCGTCACGGCCGACAGCGTCGGGCGCGTCAAGGCCGGCGAGCTGGTCAACTTCGTCGCGCAGCAGGTCGGCGGCAAGGGCGGCGGCAAGGCCGACCTGGCGATGGCCGGCGGCACCGATGCGTCGCAGCTGCCGCAGGCGCTGGCCTCGGTGCAGGGCTGGGTGGCAGAGCGCCTGTGAGTCTCGGCGCCTGGCGGATCCGGCCGTGCCGGCGCGCCGACGAGGCCGCCGTCATCGTGCTGTGGCAGGCCTGCGGCCTGACCCGGCCGTGGAACGACCCGTCCAAGGACATCGCGCGCAAGTTCGCCGAGCAGCCCGAGCTGTTCGCCGTCGCCGAGCTCGACGGCGAGCTGGTCGGCACCGTGATGGCCGGCTACGAGGGCCACCGCGGCTGGATCAACTACCTGGCGGTGACGCCGAAGCTGCAGCGCGGCGGCCTGGGCCGCGCGCTGATGCACTGGGCCGAACTGCGCCTGCGCGAGCGCGGCTGCCCGAAGATCAACCTGCAGATCCGCCGCGGCAACAGCGCGGTGATCGCGTTCTACGAAAGCCTCGGCTTCTCGGAAGACGACGTGATGAGCATGGGCAAGCGGCTCGAGAAAGACGACTGAACGCACGACCCCGGGTCCGAATGGACTCCCGGATTGACCCTCTTGCGGCAAACGGGTCGCGGCGCGATAACGAAGCGCAGCCCCAACCCCGAGAGGTGCGTCCATGCCTGCCCGTCCCCGTCCATCGCTGCGGCTCCTGGCCGCAGGCTTCGCATTATTCGCGCTGGCCGCCGCCCGCGGCGCGGCGCCGCAAGATCCCGATTCGGTGCCTTCGCTCGCGAAGGAGCAGCAGGTGGTGGCTGCCGGCATCCGCTGCGGCGGCGAGCCGAAGGTCGAGACCGGGCCGGCGGCCCAGGCGGGCAAGACCATCGCGATGGTCATCGAGGACCTGCGCAACGGCGGTGTGCTGGCGGCCTCGCTGGGCGTGCGCGAGGCGGCGGCGGCGATCGGCTGGACCGTCAAGGTGTTCGACGTCGGCGGCGTCATCGGCAACCGCGACCGGGTCATGAAGGAGGTGCTGGAGTTCAAGCCCGATGCCGTCGCGCTGATGGGCGGCCTGACGCTGGAGGGCTCGGCGACCAAGGGCTACGGCCCGTACGACCTGACGCAGTTCACGCGCCGCGGCGTGGTGCTGATCAGTTGGCACGCGAACCCGTGGCCGGGGCCGATCGCCGGCACGCCGGTGACGACCAACGTGACCAGCGACCCGATGCTGGTGGCCCGCATGGCCGCCTCCAAGGCCATCCTCGAAGCGGGCGGGCGCGCCGGCGTCGTGATCTTCACCGACTCGAAGCTGCAGATGGCGATGACCAAGGCGAACGCGATGGCCGACGTCATCCGCGCCTGCAGGCAGTGCGAGCTGCTGGGCCTACTGGACGTCGGCATGGAGGAGACCGGTACCCGCATGGCCGGCATCACGCAGGACCTGCTGAAGCGCCACGGCAAGCGCTGGACGCATGCGCTGGCCGTCAACGACATCTACTTCGACTACATGGTGCCCGAGCTGATCAACCTGAAGGTGCCGAGCGACGGCGTGCGGCTGATCTCGGGCGGCGACGGCAGCTCGGCCGCCTTCCTGCGCATCGCGGCGAAGTCGTTCCAGACCGCCACGGCCGCCGATCCGCTGAACCTGCAGGGCTGGCAGGTCGTCGACGAGCTGAACCGGCTGTTCGCCGGCCAGCCGCTGAGCGGCTTCGTCGCGCCGCCGCGCCTGGTGACGACCGAGAACATGTCGTGCGAAGGTTCGCGCCGGCTGTTGTACGACCCGGACAACGGCTATCGCGAGGCCTACCGGCGCATCTGGAAACGCTGACGCGCCGGGACCGGAGGGCCGCCCACCGTGCAGTTGCGTCAGCTGGTACCCCGCTCGCTGCGGCGGCAATTCGCGCTGGCCTTCCTGGGCCTGGCGGTCATCATCGTCGCGGGCGGGATCATCGCGCTGCACACCGTGCGCGAGCTCGCCGTGGCCTCGCGCGGGCTCGGCGAGCAGCGCCTGCAGCGGGTGCGGCTGGCCCAGGAGCTGGTCGCCGAAACCTCGGCGATCTCGCTCGACGCCTACCAGCTGATCAACACCCCCTCGGCCGACGAAGTGCGCCGCATCTACCTGCGGATGCAGAAGCACCTGCAGGACTACGACGCGCTGGTGGCGCAGATCAGCAACGCGAGCGGCGACGTGATCGTGCTCGACCTGCACCAGGCGAGCCAGCTGCTGCGCAACTCGGCCAACACGGCCACGCAGCTGCGCGAGGATTCGCTGCGCACCGAGCTGCAGTTCGCGCGCATGCTCGAAGACCGCATCGGCCAGCTGGAGGCCTTGTACGGCCGCGAGCAGCTGCCGCTGGTGGTGCTGCTGTACCAGCTGGCCGGCGTCAACCAGGAGGACGAGCTGGGCACGCTGCGCAGTCGGCTGGTGCCGCTGACGGTGCTGTCGGCGCGCCCCAGCAGCTGGTCGGCGGCCTCGGCCGAATCGCTGATGTCCGACGTGCGCATGCTGTTCACGCTGCGCGAGAAGCTGCTGGCCCAGCGCCAGGTGATGGCCGCGTTGCGCGACGAGATGAACCGCCAGTCGCAGGCCATGGGCACGGCGGCCGGCACCTGGTCGGCCGCGTCGCGCAGCGACTACCGCGAAGCGGTGCGGCAGCTGGTGGAGTCGTCCGAGGGCAAGCAGCGCTGGATCCTCGCGCTGTTCATCGGCAGCCTGTTGGCGGCGATCGCGGTGGCGCGGGTCTTCCTCGGGCAGCACGTGGTCGGCCGGCTGCAGCAGGTCAGCGATTCGCTGCGCAGCGACCGCCTCGACAGCCAGCCCTGCGTGGTGCCGGTGCAGGGCTACGACGAGATCAGCGACATGGCGCGCGCGGTCGAGCGCTTCCTCGAGGACCGCCGGCTGCTGGCGCTGACGCGCGCGTCTCTGGAGACCGAGCAGCGCCGCCTGGCCGCGATCATCGACCACACCGCCGACGGCATCGTCGTGGTGCGCGGCACGCGGGTCGAGCAGCTCAACCCGGCGGGCGAGGCGATGTTCGGCCGCTCGCCCGACGAGGCCGCCGGGCAGCCGCTCGAATGCCTGCTGTCGGGCTTCGACCCGCCGCTGCAGGTGGCGCAGCCGGGGGCGCGCAGCGCGCTCGGCCATCACCGCGGCGGGCGCGACTTCCCGGCGGAGGTGTCGCTCAGCGAGGTCACCGCCGACGACGGCGGCCTGACGGTGCTGGTGGTGCGCGACGCGACGCTGCGCCGCGCGGTCGAGCAGCAGCTGACGGCGGCCCGCGATGCCGCCATCGCGGCGCAGCGCGCGCAGGCGACCTTCCTCGCCAACATGAGCCACGAGCTGCGCACGCCGCTCAACGGCATCCTCGGCTACACGCAGGTGCTGCGGCTCGACAAGTCGCTCGACGCGCAGCAGGCGGCCGGCCTGAAGACCATCCAGAGCAGCGGCGAGCACCTGCTGACGCTGATCAACGACATCCTCGACATCGCCAAGATCGAATCCGGCAAGCTCGACCTGGATACGGCGCCGATGGACGTGCCCAGCTTCCTGGGCGTCATCCGCGACCTGATCCGCATCAAGGCCAGCCACAAGGGCCTGGCCTTCCTGCTGGAGGTGCACGGCGAGCTGCCGAAGGCGGTGATGGTGGATGCGCGGCGGCTGCGCCAGGTGCTGCTGAACCTGCTGGGCAACGCGGTCAAGTTCACCGACGTCGGGCAGGTGCGGCTGGACGTGCACCTGCAGCGCATCGACGCAGCGCAGGCGCAGATCCGCTTCGAGGTCAGCGACACCGGGATCGGCATGGATGCGGCGCAGATGCAGCGGCTGTTCCAGCCCTTCGAGCAGGTGGGCGATGCCTCGCGGCGGGCCGGCGGCAGCGGGCTCGGGCTGTCGATCAGCCGGCAGCTGGTGCGCCTGATGGGCAGCGACATCCTGCTGCGCAGCGTGCCCGACGAAGGCAGCCGCTTCTGGTTCGACCTGGTGCTGCCGGTGCTGGCGACCGGTGCCGAGGTGGGGCGCGCCGAGCCGACGGTGATCGGCTACGCCGGCGAGCCGCGGCGCGTGCTGATCGTCGACGACATCCCCGAGAATCGCGAGATGCTGGCCTACCTGCTGCGCCTGCTGGGCTTCGAGATCGACGAGGCGGCCAATGGCGAGAGCGCGCTGCAGCGCGTGCGGGCGCGGCGTCCCGACCTGATCCTGATGGACATGATGATGCCGGTGATGGATGGCGTCGAGGCGACGCGGCTGATCCGCCACCTCGACGGCATGGCGCAGGTGCCGGTGGTCGCGATCTCGGCCAGCGTCGCGCCCGATGACCAGCGGCGCTGGCTGGCCGCGGGGGCCAATGCCTTCGAGGCCAAGCCGATCCGGCGCGAGAGCCTGTTGCGGCAGATCGGCAACCTGCTCGGGCTGGAATGGATTCTCGAGACGCCCGAGCCGGCGGCCGAAGCGGCAGCCGCCGGCGGCAACGGCAGCATGCCGGCGGAGTTCCTGCCGACCGCCGACGAGCTGCGCGAGCTGCAGCGCCTGAGCCGCACCGGCAACATGACCGCGATCGGCGACGAGGCGGCGCGGCTGCTGTCGGTCGACGAGCGCTACCGGCCCTTTGCCGAACGGGTGCAGCGGCTGGCGCGCGAGTACCAGGCGAAGGCGCTGGCGGTGCTGCTCGACGAGAGCCTGCAGCGGCCTGGATGACGAGCCCTCGGTGCCGGGCGGCCCGGCGCTCTGCGGGCTAGACCGTGACGGCTTCCGCCAGCGCCGCGACGCCGGCCTGCGCCACCAGCGCGTCGACGTCCAGCAGGATCAGCATCCGTTGGTGGCTGCTGACCAGTCGCTCGCCGGCGCCGCCCTGGCGTGCCAGCGATTGCACGCGCGTCGCGGCGACCTCGAACACCGGCCCCAGTTCGTCGACGCGCAGCGCGAAGCGCTGGCCGCCCGAGGCTTCGGCGACCACCAGCGGTGCGTGCGGGTCGGCGGCGGCCGCGGTGCCGCGCAGCACGCCGAGGTCGACCACCGGCAGCAGCCGGCCGTCGAACTCGACCATGCCCGGCAGGTGGGCCGGCGCGTTCGGCAGCGCCGCGATGCGCGGCTGCTGCAGCGCCTGCAGTGCCATGCCGGCAGGCACGCCCAGCCATTGCCCGCCGCACAGGAAGCTCGCGATCGACAGCGACGGCCCAGCCGCACGCGGCGGGGGCGGGGCCGCGTCGAACACGATGGCGGCGGCCGGGGCCTGCGATTGCAGCGCGCCGAGCCGGACCAGCACCAGCGACAGCAGGTCGTGCGGGCCGTTGCCGGCATCGCCGTCGACGGCGCGGTGGTACTCGCGGTAGCCGCCGGACACGCTGCAGCCGGCGCTGTAGGCGATGCCGTCGAGGTGGATCACCGCGCTGCCGGAGCTGCCGCGCGCCAGCGCCCGCCACGCCGCCGGCAGCGGTGCCGCGGTGCCGGCC